>DASPIL010000068.1 GCA_035629175.1 Verrucomicrobiia bacterium
CTTAGCCAATACCTAGGCCAAGAATGCCAAGCCGCCTGCGGAATGCAAGTACAGAAATCTGCTCATCAGACGGAATCTCGATAAAACCTCGCAGTTCCCATGTCTTGGCCCATTTTTCCTGACCACCTTCCGGAATCACTGGGTTTCGCGGGCAGGAGCGCGCGCCTCCCCCACCGCAGGAACGTGGTGCAATGCATTTAGCGTGCTGCTGCCCGGCGCGGGCACACCCATCTACTGGCCAGCGTAATAAGCGTCAACCTTCGCGGCGACATCCTTGTATCCGATATCGATCTCGTAGATTTGCTTGAAATGCTCCACAGCCTCGTCGCGCTTGCCCATGCTTTCGAGCATGCAACCGAGTTGGTAAATCAAATCCTTCTTCTCGTCGTCGAACCCCGGTTTTTCTTTGATGGCGTTCTGCAACGTGCGCGCGCCAAGGTCATACATCTTCCGTTTGCCAAAGCACTGCGCCAGGTAGTTCATCGCGGCAATGCGCTTGTGCGGGTTCTGTTGCGCCTTTTGAAATTCCTGGATGGCCTCCCCAATCTTTCCCGCCTGAAAATACAGAACACCCATTTCAAAACGAATGGCCAGATCCGTTGGAAATCGTTCCACGCGGCGCTGGCACTCCGTAACCTGGTAATTCAACTTCTCCGCCTGGATCGCCGCCACTTTGTCCGGGTAATCCGCTGCGTGCTGATCCAACAAAGCGATGTCATTATCGAATCGCCGCACGGTGGTCTCGGCTATCGCGCGGTCGACGCTGGAATCGCCCGAGCCGGCATCGGTCGCCTTGATCTTTTGGTAGTAGCCCAACGCCTTTTCGAACAATCCCTTCTGCGTGTAAAGTTCCGCGAGGGTTCGGAGGATCTTGAGGTTGTTGGGTTCCTGCTTCAGCCGCGCCTCGTTCTCGGCGATCAGCCGCTCGGCAACATCCTCGGTCTTTTGGACGCGATTCTCCTGCTCCAGCGACACCGCCTCGCCTTCATTGCGAAGCATGTCGCGATAGGAACCTTCGCCCGACGCAGCCGCCTTATACCCGCCTTCGTTTAATGTCTTGCGCGCGGAAACATCCTTCAGCGCCTGGGCGATGTCCGGGTCGCGGGGAAAATTCCGCTCGAATTCCAGCAATGCTCTTTCGGCGCGTTCGGGTTCGCCGATGTTGCTCAATGCCTCGGCAAACTGGATCGCGACGTGTTTGTCCTTGGGAGAATTGCGATGCAGAATATCCAGCGACAACACTGCGGTCCGCGGCATTTCGAGTGCCGCTGACGCATCGACAACAATGCGGTGCGCGCCGGAATTATGGGGATCGTTGTTGAGCACCTGTTCCGCCATTGCAAGGGCTTCGGCCGGGTTGTTGCGAACGGTCATTTGCCCGCGCGCTACGAGCGGTGACGAGCTGGCGCTGCCCCATGCGCGCTTGAAAAATCCACCGCCAGCCGCGGCGGCCTTCTTATTCTGGGCCAATCGCAGCGCCTTGCGCGCATCGAACAGCGTGGGCTCCTTCTGCAGCACCTGATTGAACAAATCGACCGCGTAATCAAAATTATCCCGTTGCAGGGCATCGTGACCTTTCTGATAGAGGAGGCGCACGTCCCTTGTAATCTCACTGAGACTTTTCTCTGCCATGACGAAGCATAGTATCCCGCCGCGAAAAAAATCCATAGGAAAGGATTACGGTGTGCTGGAGCGCCGAGTTGCAATCGGTTTGGAATGCCACCCGGAGACCGCGTTTTCGTGGCTATACCTCTTCCCGTGGCCAAGCAATAACCTCACGCGAAGGACGCGAAGAAAGAAAGTTTGAACAGGAGGACGCACGGATAACACAGAGAGTCGGGACGCGATTTCCCGCTTTCCGGCAGCGCGGGTTTTCCGCGTTTTGACACGGGGCGGCGTCCGCCTAAATTGGTTTGTGCCCCAGTTCCACATCGAGTTTCAGCGCGGTGCCGTTCACCTGCCTGAGCTTGGCTTGTGGCTCGATGCGCACGAGCCGCGGCTTGGTCCCGAGCGCGTCTTCATCAGCCACGCCCATTCCGATCACGTAGCGGCGCATCGCGAAACCATCCTCAGCGAACCGACGGCGAAGCTGATGCACGCCCGCATGGGAGGCGAGCGATTCGAACATCGACTATCGTTCGGTCAAACGGCCACTTTCCAAAACGATGGCGGGGAATTTGACATCACTCTGTTTCCTGCCGGCCATATTTTCGGAAGCGCAATGGCGTTGGTTGAGAAGGACGGGGCGCGGCTGCTTTACACAGGCGACTTCAAATTGCGCCGCGGTTTGTCGGCGGAACCGTGCGAGCCGCAACCTGCCGACGTCCTGATCATGGAAACCACGTTTGGACGTCCGCACTACGTCTTCCCGCCGACCGAAGCCGTCATGAAGAGTGTGTTGCGATTCTGCCGTGAAGCGCTCGACAATGACGAAACACCCGTGCTGCTTGGCTATTCACTGGGCAAGAGCCAGGAAATTTTGTGCAGCCTGGGAGAGGCGGGAATGCCGATCATGCTGCATGGCGCGGTTCACAAGCTGACACAGGTGTATGAACAGTTCGGCCATTGCTTTCCCCAATACGAATTGTATCACGCTGCATCCGCGCGCGGCAAAGTCCTGATCTGTCCGCCAAACGCCGCCAACTCGGCGATGCTTCGGAAGTTGGGCGCAACGCGCACGGCGATACTTACGGGTTGGGCCGTGGACCCGAATTGCCGCTATCGGTATCAATGCGACGCCGCATTTGCGCTGAGCGACCACGCCGATTTTCCCGATCTCCTGGAGTTCGTGAAACGGGTTCAACCGAAGAAGGTTTACACGCTTCACGGGTTCGCTGCTGACTTCGCGCAAACGCTGCGAGGAATGGGATTTGACGCGCAGGCATTGAGCGAGGACGAGCAGCTGGCGCTGCGATTGGAAGGGAGCGCCGGAATCGGGCGGGTTTTAAGATCGAAGCGCCGAGCGATGGATTCGCCAACGATCAACGACAGTCCGTCCATTGCGAGCCGTGAAGCATCAACGGGGACAACAAATGCATTCGCTCGGTTCGCCGGCGTGAGCGCCGCGATTTGTGAGACAAGCAGCAAACTTGAAAAGATCCGGCGGCTTGCCGAGTATCTCAAATCGCTGGATGCGGTTTCGGCTGGAATTGCGGCAACATGGTTTTCAGGGCGCCCATTCGCATCGAGCCAGAACAAGGTGATGCAACTTGGTTGGGCCGTGTTGCGCGATGCGCTCTGCGAAACGGCAGGCATCGATGAGATCACTTTTCATCAGGTTTATCTCAAGCACAGCGATCTCGGCGAAACGGCATCTGAGGTTCTCCAATCGCGACCCGGTGCGTTCGGAGGCACCTTCACTGTCGCTGACATCGATGGTTTCTTTCATCAGCTTCACGCGGCGCGGGGTCCCTCGGGGAAACGTCCGGTGTTGAGCCGCGTCCTTGCGGGGTGCTCCCCAACGGAGGGCAAATATCTCGTCAAGATCATCACAGGGGATCTGCGAATCGGGCTCAAGGAAGGGCTGGTGGAGGAGGCGATTGCGAGCGCGTTTGAATGCAGCGCAGACGAGGTGCGGCGGGCAAATCTGCTCCTGGGCGACATAGGCGAAACCGCGCAACTCGCGGCGCGGCGTCAATTGGATCAGGCCTCACTGGTTCCGTTCCGGCCCATCAAGGTGATGCTTGCGTCGCCAGAGGAAACGGCGGCTGATATTTGGGAACGCATCCAGGGGCGGGCGAAACGAGTCGACACGGCTGTTACAGCGGAGGACGCGACGCCTTTGGAAGCAGTGTGGATCGAGGACAAATACGACGGGATTCGATGCCAGCTGCACAAGGTCGGGCAGCGTGGCGCGATGTATTCGCGTGACTTTAAGGACATCACGGGAACATTTCCCGAGCTTGCCCAGGCGGCCGCGCAAATGCCTGGCGATTTCATGCTCGATGGAGAGATCGTTGCAATGCGTGGCGAAACGGTGCTGGAGTTTTCCGAACTGCAGAAGCGGCTGGGCCGTCGCGAACACGACCTGTTCATGCATGAAGAAGTGCCCGTGCGGTTTGTCGCGTTTGATCTCCTTTGGCACAACGGCGCGACGCTCCTGAATGAGCCGCTTCGATCGAGGCGCAAAAAATTGGAGCAGCTCGCGTTGTCGTCAGCGCTCGACCTCGCGCGGATCACGGAGGCGCATTCGGCTGCTGAGATTGACGGAGCATTCACTGCGGCCCGGGAGCGCGGCAACGAGGGTCTGATGGTGAAGGATCCGGAAAGTGTTTATGTGCCTGGCCGCCGCGGCCTCGCGTGGCTGAAGCTGAAGAAGGCGCTCGCCACACTCGATTGCGTGGTCGTTGGTGCCGAGTATGGGCATGGAAAGAGAAGCAAGGTGCTGAGTGATTACACGTTTGCCGTGCGCGACGAGAAATCGGGAGAATTGAAAGTGATCGGCAAAGCTTACAGCGGATTGACGGATGTCGAGATCGCCGCGCTGACGGAGCATTTCCTCGCGCGGGCGATTCGCCAGCACGGAAGATATTTTGAAGTGCCCCCGGACACGGTTCTTGAAATCGCGTTCGACAAATTGCAGCCAAGCCAGCGCCACGACAGCGGCCTGGCCATGCGCTTTCCGCGGATAGCCCGCATTCGAACGGACAAGACTGTCGCAGACATTGATACCCTCGAGACTGCACGACGGTTGGTGAAGGGCGGCGCGGTCCCAGCGCGCGCGTGATCCAGCCAGGTTACGCTTCCGGCAAAATTTCCGATCACCGCACCATTGATGTCCGCGAAGAACAGAAATAAGTCGCCCCGAAATCCCTGCGGCAAGGCCTCAGGGGTTAATGCCCATGCGGTGAGGGTGTAACTTCGGCCCGGGGTCGTTCCGACGAACTGAACAGCCGGGGCATTAAAGAGGCCACTCTTGTACGGACTGAGCATGGCGATTCCACCCGAGCGCGTGTGCATCTGCGAGAATTCTGCATTGATCAAGTGGCATCCTCCCACCGGGCAGCCGCAGGAGTCGCGCTCTCGAACCTGCATCCGAAAGGAGGTTGGGGGAATAATATACATCCGCACGTGAGATCGCCGCTGGAACAAGCGTAACTCAGCCGGGGGTGTTTCGTGTTCAGTATAATTCGCTACGGCTGGAGGGCGCTTCTGCAGTTGACTGCCGAAACGGTTTTCGACGATAAAGCCAGAGCCAAAGAAACAAATCAGGAGCACCATGAAAACCCTAACACTTCTATCCGTGGCTGCCGTCGCGCTGACGATTCCATCGGCATCCGCTGCAACACTTTATCAACAAAACTTCGAAGGATCGGCCGCAGGCTCCAGTGCCAGCACGCCTGGATCTTACACCGCGATCAGCGATATTCAGGGCACGGGATGGCAGATCCAGGGCGGTACGGGCAGCGGTTCGGTCTCGTTTGCTGCGGGCGTGAATAACAGCGGTGTCGGCGGCAGCCAGGCGCTGTTTGGAACGTGGGATTTATCCGGCGGCGTGGATTACACATGGAACCAGTACACGTTCTACGGAGTCGGCGGAGCCGGCGCAGCGGCGGGGATGGGCGACATTCTCGTGGCACTTGACATATTGATCAACGGTTCGGACAACAACAGTCCCCTGAGCGTTTCCGTCCTCCAGAACGGCGGCGCCATTGAGCGCATTTTCACTCCCACACTGGCGAACGGCCAATACACACACGTGGAGTTCACCTTGGACCAGACAACTGGACCGGCTACCTTTGATCCCACGGCTGGTTTCTGGTTTCGCCTGAGCCATGGCAACGGCGGGTTCGGATTCGATGCCAACAACACCGTCCAAGTGGATAACATAATGATCTCGGTTGTGCCGGAACCCGCGACAGGCGCATTGCTGGCGTTGGGAGCGGCTGGCCTGGCGGCGTTTCGCCGCCGCGCTTGATCGCATCAGAGTTGCCACTGCAGCGGCTGCAGAAATCCAGCCGCTTTTTGTTTCAATGCCATGCAGGCACATACCTGCGTGCCTGCAGCTGTTTTCTACGGGCGCTCCGGTCACGACTCCGCGCGCATGATGACTTTTCTTCTTCCATACGGGATCGCGACAGCCTCGGCGTTTCTGTGGGTCTCGCGGCGAGCTGGAAAGATGCATCCTGCAACGGGGACTCCGAACTAACATTTAGCGAAGGAACCCGGCGGCAACAGACTGGCAGCACCGCTCGTACGACCGAACCTCATTCTTGCGCTGTGCGATGATGCGTTTGGTTGCGAACGTTGCTGCGGCCCAGAGTGCGGCACTCCTCACAACCACTGGGCAGCCCGTTTCTTTCCTTTGCAGCAGGGTCAGGCAGTTCTAGGTTCGCATGCATGCAAACGATTTCCATCGGCGTCAGTTCGCTTAAGGCAAGCCGGCTCGCGTATGGCTGCTGGCGCATCGCGGGAACGTCGGACAAATCCGCAGCTGAAAACGAAACGAATGGTCGCGCCGCAGTAAGGGCGGCATTTGACGCGGGCTACACGTTTTTCGACAACGCAAATATCTACGGCCGCGGTGAGGCGGAACGCATCCTCGGTGACGTGGTTCGCGACACCCCGGGAATGCGCGACCAGATCGTTGTCACCACCAAGTGCGGTGTTCGGCACGCGGGCGATCCCGAGCCCTCTTCGCCGCATCGCTGGGATTTCTCGGGCGATTACATTGTCGAACAATGCGAAGCCTCATTGAAGCGGCTGCGCATGGAGGCAATCGATATTTTCATGCTGCACCGGCCCGATTACCTCGCGGATCCGCAGGAGATTGCGAGTGCCTTCACCCGTTTGCGCGACGCTGGAAAGGTGCGCTGGTTCGGCGTCAGCAACTTTCGCCCAACTCTGGTTACCGCGTTACAGGTCGTGTGTCCGATGCCCTTGATCGTGCACCAGGTGGAAATCAGCCTGGCGCGATTGAATGTGTTCGACGATGGCACACTGGATCAATGCCTCGTCGAGAAGATCACGCCAATGGCGTGGAGTCCGCTGGCGGGTGGGTTGATCGGCGGCGGCGCGAGACGGCTGCTTTCGTGGCAGAAACAGTATCAACCCGACAAGTTCCTGCCCGTGCTGGAGGAGGTCGCGTCAGCCCGCGGCGTCAGCCGAACTGTGATTGCGCTTGCGTGGCTGCTGCGGCATCCCAGCGGGATCGTGCCGATTGTAGGTTCCAACAATCCCGAGCGGATCCGTGACGCCGCGCGCGCCGTCGAGATTACGCTCACGCGCGAGGAATGGTATCGACTGCTTACCGCGGCCCGTGGCGAGCCTTTGCCATGAGTGGAGGAGCGGGCATGGAGTCGCTTCCGAATGCATGGCGATTATTCGTTGCAATTGCATTGCCTGAGGCAGTGAAGATTGAATTGCAACACGCCCAGGAGGAGTTGCGCGCGGCTGTTTCAGATCCCCGTGCAGTTCGGTGGACGCGGCCGGAGCAATTTCACATCACCCTCAAGTTTCTCGGCAATGTGGATTCGACCACTGCTGGCGCGGTGGCGGCGGCCTTGCGCCGCGGCGTCGACGGTTGGTGTGCGATGCGGTTGGCGGCAGAAAAGATTGGCTTTTTTCCGCATCCGCGATTTCCACATGTGATCTGGGCGGGCATTCGTGACGACCAACGGCAACTGGAAGGCCTGCAAGCAAAGGTGCAATCGGCCGTCGGATTGTTTGCATCGGAAGACCGTGCCGAACCCTTCACGGGCCACGTCACGCTGGGACGTTGTCAGGGAATTCGCCGGGCGGGAGCGGAGGCATTGTTTCAGGCGGCGAAAGGAATGGAGGGCCGGAGTTTTGGCGAATGGGAAGCCAATGAGGTTGAGTTGATTCGCAGTGAATTGGGCTCGGGCGGAGCGCGTTATACGGCGGTGGCCACGATCGCCTTGGGTTGATCCGGATGCATAAAAGGAGCGCGTGCCTTTAGGCTGCTTGGACGTGGACGCGGATCGAGCATGGAAACTGCACGCGCGAGCGGAACATTTCACGTTGAAGCGGGCTGAAGCCCGCGGACCTGCAGCAGGGAACATTGCCGCTATACACGTTTCGGAGCCTTTGCTAGGTTGCCGCCACTATGGCACTGGACGAAATTCTCCTTGAGGCGGAAGAGAAGATGATCAAGACCGAACAGGTCGTCATCAACGACTTCGCGGGCGTTCGCACTGGCAAAGCGTCGGCGGGCCTGGTGGAAAATATCATGGTGGATGTGTACGGCTCGAACATGCGCATCCGCGAGCTGGCCGGCATCACAACTCCCGAGCCGCGCACACTAGCCATCCAGCCTTGGGACGCCAATTCACTGCACCCGATCGAGAAGGCGATCCAGAAGAGCAATCTCGGCCTTTCTGCGGCAGTCCAGGGCCGCACCATCCGCATTTTTTTTCCGGAGCTGAGCCAGGAACGCCGCCTTGAGTTCGTGAAGATCATCAAGAAAATGGCGGAGGATGGTCGTGTGGCTGTGCGTCACGTGCGCCGCGACGCAATGGAACAACTGAAAAAGCACGGCCATGACAGTGGTGTGACGGAGGACGAAGTGGAGAAGGCGGAAAAGGAGCTTCAGCGGTTGACTGATGAATACGTTGCGAAGATCGACTCGCATGTTGCGGCGAAGGAGAAGGAGATCCTGACGGTCTGAGCAGACTTGGAAGTTTGCGCTACGACAATGGGATTTTGAATCCCGCTTTTGGAGTTGCTCCCAAGCGCCGCAATCCTCTTTCCGCTTTTCTGGGGGATATCCGATAGGTTGCTGTGCATTTAATTCATGGGCGCACAAGCGGTGCATGCCTAGCCTCTGCGAGTCCTATGCGATACGATCCGATCGACCCGCAGCTGTTTGTGGAAAACCGAAAGCGCCTTGCTGCTTTGCTTCCACGAAACGCGCTGGCGGTCGTCAATGCGAATGACATCTGCCCGACGAACGCTGACGGCACCCAATGCACGATCGTCAATTCCGACCTGTTCTACCTGACGGGTGTTGAACAGGAGCAGACGGTCCTCGTGTTGTATCCGGACGCCGACGAAGGCAAGCATCGCGAGTTGTTGTTTCTCCGCGAGGCAACCCCGGAAAATGAACTTTGGGAGGGGCACAAGCTGACGAAGGACGAGGCGCGCGCGTTGACCGGCATCCAGAACATTCATGGCCTGGCTGAATTTCCGCGCTTGTTCCATCGGCTTGTCTGTGAGTCGCAGTATGTCTTCCTGAACAGCAACGAACACAAGCGCGCGATCATTGAAGTGGAAAGCCGTGATGCGCGGTTTATTGCGGACATGAAGCGAAGATATCCGCTGCATCAGTATCGACGGCTTGCACCGCTGTTGCACCGGTTGCGCGCGGTGAAATCGGAATGGGAACTCGCGCTGATGCGGCGCGCTGTTGAAATCACGGCCGCGGGATTTCATCGCGTGTTGAGGATGACGGGGCCGGGCGTTCTCGAGCGCGAGATTGAAGCAGAGTTCGCGCATGAATTCATTCGTCAAGGCGCACGGTTTTCCTATTTGCCGATCATTGCGTCGGGCTCCAGCGGCTGCTGCCTTCATTACGTTGCCAATGCGCGCCGCTGCGAAAAGGGCGAATTGCTGCTGCTTGACGTGGCGGCGGCCTACGGCAATTACAATTCCGACCTGACTCGCACAATTCCGGTGAGCGGCAAATTCACGCGCCGCCAGCGCACGGTTTACAACGCAGTTCTCCGCGTGCTGCGTCAATGCATCGCGGGATTGAAGCCGGGCCGCAAGATCAAGGATTGGCAGGCTGATGCGGAAGCCGCCGTTCAGGAGGAACTTCTCCAGCTTGGGTTGATAACGTCTCGAGAAATCCGGCAGCAGCACCCCGACTCGCCCGCGTTCAAGCGATACTTCATGCACGGGGTCGGACATCCTATCGGCCTGGATGTTCATGACGTGGGCATCACGACTGAGCCCATCCAGGAAGGGTGGGTGATGACTGTGGAGCCGGGGATTTACATTGCCGAGGAAGGACTGGCCGTGCGGCTGGAGAATGATGTTCTTGTAACGCAGAGCGGTCCAGTCGACCTGATGTCCAACATCCCGATCGAAGCCGATGAAATCGAGGCGCTGATGAATGTGCCCGTTAAATCCTCCAACGGCAGCAACGGACATCATCCCGTTGTCACCCGCCGCCGGGCTCCGGCCCTGGCGATGCGCTGATTCCCTAAGCCGCATTTGCTGTAACCGCGGCAGTGCCGTTTGGTTCACATTTCACATGACTCCAGGCAACCGTTTCGTTGGGGGGCGCCATCGCGCCGTTTCGCCGTTCAGCCAATCCCTGGCAATCGTCGAATTACTCGTCGTGTGGCTTTGCTGCTGGGCCGGCGGCCTGTCGCAGGCCGCGGCCGGGGAAGCTCCGCCCATTCAACGGTTGCAGCCGGCGGAACGGGATTTCTTTTCGAAACAGATCGTTTGTCGCGGCATTCCCATCAAGGCGCATGAGGTGGTTGCCGACGAAGCCTTGCGGGAAGCTTTTCGCCGCCTCGATAAGATGCTTTCCCACCAGCCGAACCTTGTTGCCAACCTGATCACGAATCGCGTCGCCTTGCACATCATCGGCCGCGGCCAGGTCACGACGGATCTTCCCGAATGGCGCCATGACAAGGGCAAGCCATTGCCCGAATACGGCGGGCTGACGCGCGATGAGCGCACGCGCGGCATGGGCGGGCGGCTCGCCTCGTGCGGCGAGGAAAACCTGTTGCGGCTTCCGAACGACAAATACCACGGCCGCGATATCTGCGTTCACGAATTCGCCCACGCCGTCCGGAATCTTGGGATGAGCCGTGATGTCCGCGAACGATTTGATGAGCAATATCAGCAATCAATCGGGAAAGGACTTTGGACGAAGGGCTATGCCGCGGTGAACGCCGATGAATTCTTCTCGGAGCTCTCCATGTGGTACTTCGGCACGCATGGCGACATGAACATGACGGAACCGAAGCCTGAAAGCGGTCCCGAGGGCTTGCGGAAATACGATCCCGCTGCGTACGCGTTGTTGGACGATTTCTACAGCGGCAGGCTGCAGGTTTCACTCGTCGAGCCGCGGCCGGTTCGACGCAGGGCGATCATCGATGTGGACGTCCGCGGCGCCGGTCCGGCCGTGAATCCGCGGATGTATGGAATCTTCCTTGAAGAAATTAATCACGGTGTCGACGGCGGATTGTATGCCGAGATGATTCGCAATCGTGGGTTCGAAGATTCGCGGCCGCCGGAAGGGTACGCGTTTCGCAATGGCCGCTGGCGTGATGAACACGGTTTTGATTCCGGGTTTTCGCGTTACGGTTACACGACGAATGGGGTTCCCTTCTGGACGCTGTTGCAGCGAGGCGACGCGGCGGCATCGATGCACCTGCAAACCGCGGGAGGCGTGACGGAAGCTTCGGGATATTGCGTGCGCCTGGACGTGGAGCGGGTGGATGGCGGGCACGTCGGACTCGTGAATGAAGGATTTTTCGGGATTGGAATTCGGGAAGGGCAAAACTACCAGGTTTCGCTTTACGCACGCGCGGGAACCAATTTTTCGGGGGCGCTTTGGGTACGGTTTGAAGATGCGGAAGGAAATGCTTGTTCGGACGCGGTGCAGTTCGATGTGACGACCCGCGACTGGAAACGGTATTCCGGAAGAATCACCGCACGCACCAATTCAGCGGAGGCGCGTTTCGTTGTGGGCGCTGCCTTCAAGGGATCCGTGTGGCTGGACTTCGTCTCGGTGTTCCCCGAACAGACCTGGCGCTCGCGTTCGAACGGTTTGCGTCCGGACCTCGCGCAATTGATCGCGGATCTCAAGCCGGGGTTTGTGCGTTTTCCTGGAGGCTGCGTTGTCGATGCCGGGACCGTGGAAACTGCTTACGATTGGAAATTGACCGTTGGGCCGCTGGAACAGCGACAGGAAAGATGGGGCCCGTGGAATTATCGGCGCACTCAAGGAATGGGACTCTTTGAGTATTTCCAATTCTGCGAGGACCTTGGCGCCGAACCGCTTTGGGTGGGATTTGCCGGCCAGACCTGCATCCATCGGGAACGCGAACATGTCCCGATGTCGGAGATGGGCCGCATCCGCGACAACTTTCTAGACGTGATGGAATATGCGAACGGCGCTGCGGATTCGCAGTGGGGCCGCTTGCGCGCGGACGCGGGACACAGCGGCCCGTTCAATTTGCGCATGGTCGAAATTGGAAACGAAAACCAGGGACGCGAATACGGCGAGCGCTATCGTTTCATTCACGACGCGATGAAAGCGCGTCATCCTGATATCCAGTATCTGGCAGATCTTTCCTGGACGAGCCGCGAATCAATGGGCGGCGCCAGGTTCGAAATTGAGGATCGGCATTACTACAGCTCAACCGCGTGGTTTGCGGGGCGGTTCAAGGAATACGACGGGCGGGATCGGGCGCTGCCGCCGCTGTATTTGGGAGAGGTAGCCGTAACGTCGGGCGATGCTGGGAACACCCGGGGAAACCTCCGCGCCGCTTTGGCGGAAGGCATCTTCCTGCTGGGTTGCGAGAGGAATGCGGACACCGTGCAGATGGTTTCGTACGCGCCTCTGCTGGGGCACGTTGAAGGACGAACCGAACTCACGGGGGCGCCGCCGCCATGGCACGCCATGATCTATTTCGATGGCACGCGATCGTTCGGAACGGCTTCCTATTACTTGTGGAAAATGTTCGGGAAGAATGTTCCAGCGCGCACGGTGCCGACGGAGGTGAACGTTCCGTCACTCGCGGATTTTCGGATCGCGGGGCAGATCGGCGTGGGAACGTGGAACACCAGCGCGGAGTTCAAGGACGTGCGGGTCGAGAAAAATGGCGAGACGTTGTATTCGTCCGATTTTTCGGAGGGGAGCGAGGGATGGATCGATGAGCAGCGTCGTGGCGGACAATGGACAATTCATGAGGGAGCATTTCGCCAGGGGCAACCCGGCCGCAGTTCCCGTTTTTACGGCGACCCGGAGTGGAGCGATTACACGCTGAGCCTCAAGGCGCGCAAACTCGCCGGGGGCGAAGGGTTTCTTGTGCAATTTGGGCGCAAAGGCGGCGAAACATACTGGTGGAATCTGGGCGGCTGGGGCAACACGCAGCACGCAGTCGAGTTCAGCTCGCAAGGTAACCAGAACGTCATCGGCATTCCCGCGCGCGGACGGATCGAAACGAATCGCTGGTATGACATCCGCATTCAACTCGCCGGGAAGAACATTCGCTGCTACCTGGACGGCGAGCGGGTTCATGATGTCACGGCGGAGCCAACCCCGCCCGTTTATGCCGTGGCGGGGCGCGATGAGAAGGCCGGCGAACTCGTGCTAAAGGTGATCAATTCCTCCAGCGAGGCGTATCCTGCGCATTTTCGTTTTGGGTCGGCGCGATTTGAATCAGAGGTCTGGACAAGCACGCTGACATCCGCCGATCCAGCGGACAACAATTCGCTCGAGACGGCGGAAAAGGTGACTCCACGAAATGGCACAACGCAGATGGCAGGTGGGGCGTTACGGCACGAACTCCCGCCGCATTCGTTCACGATCTTTCGGCTGAAGGAGCATGCCGAATAGCAGCGGGTGCATTTCGAACATGGGTTTTCCCGCAGGGTTCCCGTTGAATTCAACGGTTCACCATGAGATCGATTCGAATCCTCTTTCTTGCGTTCCTTGCTGTCCATTACGGTTGCGGCTGCCTTTCCCATTCTGCGAAGGAGACGAGGCTCGACACGGGCGCCAACCACATCCGCGTTGTCCCTCCGCCTGAGTCATTCTTCGAGATCGTCCGCGATCGCGACCGCGATGCGGCACGCCAGTTCTACGGCAAGCATGTGAACGTGTCGGGCATCCCCGTCGTGGCTTCATCCGTTGTCGCGGACGCAGCATTGCAACGCACACATTGGCTCGTGACTCATCTCCTGGCTGGACGTCCGGACATCGCGGCGGCGATGGTATCGAACGGCATGTATCTGATCATTATTGGAAAGGACCAGGTCTACACCGACATGCCCGAGTATCGAAACAACGCCAACCCCGAATACCTGAACGAGCGCGTGCGGGGAACGGGCGGGAAGCCGACAAGCTTTGGCGAGGAGAACCTGCTGTGCCTGCCGCTGGACCGTTACGACGACGAAAGCATTGGGCTGCATGAATTTTGTCACACGATCGATGGCGCGTTGAGGGCGATGGATCCCGCCTGGAACCAGCGCAAGAACGCCGCCTTCCGCGAGGCCCGCGACAAGGGTTTGTGGCAGAATGTTTACGCGGGTTCCAGCGCGGGGGAATATTGGGCGGAGATTTGCCAGGCTTACTTTGACTGCAATCGCGTGAACAATTGGAATCACAATCACATCGGGACGCGCGAGCAGTTAAAGGAGTATGACCCGGCTGGATACGAGCTGGTGCGCTCTACGTTCAACCTGAGCGGGAGCAATGATTGGCGTTACACCTTCCTGCAGCGACAGCCCAGCATCAGCGCCCCGCCGGCGCAGTTCGCGATCGAGCCCTATTACACGAAGTTTACCTGGGCGCGGGAATTTCCGGTGGTTGGCCGGGGCGCAAGTGACGAGGCGATGCTTCGGGCGAACGATACCATTCGCAAAATGTTTGCGTATCGGCATGACATTTTGAAGGCGTTGATCGCGGCGGACCTAAAACTCGTGGTGCTTGGCCGCCGCGAATCGCTGGACGACCTTCCCGAATTTGCGCGCCTTGCGGGCGACGCCAGGGTGGCAGGTGATGCGCGTGGGTTTGATTACGTGCCTGAGGCCAGGCTCATTGTGGTGGGGGAGGAGAACATCGTTGGTGAACGCGGCGGACGCTTGACCAACGATTGCGAGGTCATCCGGCAGTTCGCGCGCGCCCTCTACTTTCACACTGCGCTTCGGCCCGTCGACCCCAACTGGAACAATCGCGGCCGCAACGTGCAGCAGTATGAACTTCGAGTGAAACGACTGGACGAGGAGTTTGATGCGCGGTTGCGCAAGATCCATGGCGACGCCGTAGCGAAGGGCTTGTGGAAGGGTTCGCGTTCAGAGCGCAGCGCCGTGGATTATTGGGCCGGCGGTGTGACGGCCTATTTTGATGCTGCCTCCAACGAAAGTCGTTCCCCCGGTGCGCCGTCCATTGCAACGCGCGAGGCTTTGCGGAACTACGACGCGGATCTCTACGAGCTCGTGCATGAAACGATGGCGTATGAAGGCCGCCAGGATTGGCGTTACTCTCCCGGCCGCCAGTCTGTTTCGATGCGATAGAACGGTGCTCGAATGGTGGATTCGGCGGGGCCGTGAAGCTTACGCGCCGCTCAGTGTCAGGTCGGCCTGCATCACTGTCGTGCCATTCACGGTGACGCTGGTTTGGGCCTGGACGAGGTTGCCAAGGCGGCCAGTGATTTTCGCATCGATGTGCAACACTTCGCCGGGCCGCGCTGTTCCGAGCACTTTAACCGCCCGCATCGCGGTAAGCTTCAATCCATTCAGCGGGGGGATTTCCGGATCACATTGCGCGACCGTTCCCGCAACCTGCGCCGCGGCTTCGACGAGCAACACTCCCGGGAAAATCGGCTCGCCTGGAAAATGTCCGCGCAGGAACGGTTCATCGCCACGGACAAGATATTCTCCAACGCCTGTCCGGCCGGGTTCAAGGGCTACGAGGCGATCCACAAAACGGAACTCGGAGCCGTGCGGAAGCTGGCGCAGCGCGTCGTCCAGGTGCGCCCTCATCGTTTTCCGTCCCGCGTTGGATCCGTCACTTTGAAATCATTTCCTACGCTGGGCTTGAAGAGTTCGGGATCGAGCGGCGGGTTCATCGCGGAACGGGTGAACGTGTTTCGCATGGTGGAGCCGTCTGCAAACTGCAGTTCGGTGGCTCGCAGCGTGAAGTCATTTGTGCCGAAGAGGATCGTGATGCGCGGGATCATGCGGCGCGCGGATGCTAACCTGGGCTGCAGGTCGAGGGCGCAGATCCCGTTCGTGACGGTTTGTGATTGGACCATGAATTTGCTTTCCAAATCGGCCTGGCTCTGGGGAAAACCTGCCTCGAGCAAGGCCAGCGTGTCGCGCCACGGTCCCGCTGCAGTGCCCGTCAGGGGGTAACGTTCAGCGCGTTTCAAGCGCGGGTAAATCACCCACAGCTCGGGGCCGGTGCGCAAAGCAATGGTCGGCGAAGGGTGTGTGATTTCCCATCGAAAGCGATCGGGCGCCGCGAATGACAGCTGGCCCGAGGCTTGCACGGGCTCGGACAGCGATTTGAACGAGCGTGTCTGCACGAAATCGGCCGACCATGTTTTCAGGTTCGACTGCGCCGCCAGCCAGTCGGACACGAGCGAGTTCGTTGCGGCAGCGCGCGCGGACGCGACCATTGCTGGAACCAGGAATAGTGCAACGATCGCAAGCGCAACGCGCGCCCGGGCTACTGCTTGTTTCGTGGCCATACAGGTATGAAATGAAACCATTGGTCCAGGTGTTGACGAATGGCGGGCTCAAAAATTCGCATGATCTGTTGCGTGAGCTTCTGCCGGTTCGCCCGTTCGCGCAAGGCCGGCCGATCATACTCAATGGCCGGAAGGATGTGTGCGGCGTAGGCGTTGTTTTCGTAAGGGATGTAAACCGGCAGCAGCACGCAGCCGGAAGCACGCGCGAGTTCTGCCGCGGCGACGGAGGCCGGGAACGGTTTTCCGAACAATTCCACTTCGACAGCTGTTGCCGGCGGCGGCCGATCGACGAGCAACGCTACGGTTGCCCCCGCTTCGAGGCGCTTGATGATCTCGAGAAAGCCAAACGGATCATCGCCGACCACGAGCGTTTCAATGTTCCATCGCGCGCGCGAAGCCTGGCGGAGTTTCGTGAAGTCACGCCCTGGCTCGGCAACCGTCAGGACGAGCAGCTTCACGTTTTTGTAGTTCATCCAGGGACCGCCGAACTCCCAGTTGCCCAGGTGTGGTGTGAGCAGCAGGACACCGCGTCCGCTGGCCTGGGCTTGCGCGAAGTGATCCCATCCACTGGCGTTGCCCAGCATGTTTTCAATGGGCAGGCCGGCCTCATATCGCCAGAGATCAACGAGCTTTATGGCGAACTTGCGGAACAATTCCTTTGCGCTCGCAGTGGCGGCGGAGCGATTTGCCATGACGGGCACGAGATTGTCGATGACGACCTCGCGCCGCGCCGAGGCGAGATGCCAGTACGTGCGGGCAAGAAGTTGTCCCAGCGCGATGCAGACGTTGCGCGGAAGAAATCGGGCAAGCGCGAGGCCCAGGCGCCAGATTCCGGCCGTGTAAAGCGAGGAAGGCGCGGTGGGTTCGCCGTTCGCGAAGCGTGCCTCTGGACTAGTCTTCTCCCTCTCCTCGCCCAAAGGAGGAGAGGGCCGGGGAGAGGAGGCACGAACAGTGTCGAGCTGCGCCGGTTCCGGGGCTGCGGGTGGCGTCGGGTTTCTCCACGCAAAGGTGCGCCACCACGCGGGCAGCAGAAAACACGAAGTGAAATACGCCAGCGCCACGCCCGCGGCGCATACGATTCCAAGGCTGGCGAGGCCGAGATTGCTGGACCAGGCGTTGGATCCGAACCCCGCAACCGTGGTCGCTGCGCAGAGCATCAACGCTTTGCCTATGGTGCGGCGCGTTTCAGCAACGTTCCCACGATGGCGGCGCAAGCCGAGTTGCATGTGGATTCCATAATCCACTCCAGCGCCCAGCATGAGCGGCAGCGCAAGGATGTTCAACAGGTTCAACGACCAGCCCAGGGCGCCCATCACTGCCGCGAGGCAAAGGCCGCTGAACGCCAGCGCTGCAAAGCTCAACAGCACTTCCACAGCGTTGCGAAACGCCAGGAAGAGAGAGATGACGAGCAGCAGCACGATGGGAACAAGCACGCGCCAGAGATCGCGCTTCACCAATTGCAGCAGGTCCGAACCAAGCCGTTCCCAGCCTGCAACCCAGACGCCATCGTGCGGAAGTTCAGCCGCCCAGGCAAGCGGCACGCGGTCGTCGCGCTTGCCGGATTGGATCAGCCCGAGCGCATAGAAGCGGCCGTCGTCGCGCGCGATCACCTTGTCGAAGATCCATCGGCTTAGCGCGTTCGTGGGCGAAAGGAGCTCATTGCTTGCGGCGGAAAGCTTCCATGTGTTCAGGACCGATTCCGTGAAGGCAGTGGACGCGCCCGTGAATCCCGCCGCTTGCGCGGCCTGCCTGACGGCTGAAGCCTGATCTGCGAGGCGGCCTGCCACCGCATGATTTGCTCGCTGCGCCGCGGGGTTCGGAAGCAGCGCCATTGGAAGGGTGTAGTTTTCAACGGCACCATTCGAGACAGCCTTCCTGAGAACAGCATCGACATCCTGAAGTTTTTCAATCAACTGCTGCGGATCGGCCGCTTCGGCAAGAAGCCAGTCGGCGGATTCCGAACGGCTCAGCTTCGACTGGATTTTTTCCATCTCGACATAGGCGGGGCTGCTTCTGGGACGCAATGAATTGGTGCTGTAATCGAGCTGCGGCGGTTTCACCAGGACCAGAATCAACGCCGTGGCGGCGATGATTGCGGTGGCAATCCACGCTGCTGTGCCCTTCGAGGGGGTTTGAGCCGAGGCAGCAGGGTGTGACAGGTCGTCGCCTTCCGCTGCAGAGCGTTTGCGCAGGAGCGGCGGGAGGAAAAAGGTGAGCATGATGGCTGCGGCGAGCACGATGCCGATGGCCACGAGGGATCCCAGCTGCGCCAGCCCTGGAAGATCGCCAAGGTTCAAAACGAGGAAGGCGCCGCAGGTCGTCAACGCGGACCACAGAATGCCCGGCGCGAGCATGCGCCGCAGGGCGCCGATCGAGAGATGCGGCGCGTGCAACGCTTCCTGGTACAACACGAGCGCGTAATCTGCGGAGAGCCCAAGCAGAATGGCGGCGAAGCCGACGCTCACGACATTGACCGTCCCGAAAAGCAATCCGCCCACTGCAAGCGTTCCTCCGAGGACGAGCGCAAACAGCGCGAGCATCCACAGCAAGGGCAGGATGCGCCGGTGCACCAGCAGAAAAAGGACGAAGATGACAAGGACCGCGCCTCCGACCGACTTCGTTAGGTCGGATTCCATGCCGCCAGAAATTTCTGAGACAAATGCAGGACCTCCCGTGAATCCGATACGAACATCCGGAGCGATTTCCTGTTCGGGGCGAGCCCGGTCGATCTCAGCCTGTAGGGCTCCGTACCAGGTTGCGTTGTCGCGATAGGATCGGAGGTCGCCCGCCGCATGCACAAACATCACGCGAAAAGTCCCCTCGGCGGAGCTGAAGAGTTCCTGGCCTTCACCAAACGATGGAGCCGCGCTGCTGGCAGCGGCGGGTAATTGCGTGAGCCCGATGGGATCGTAGCTGAGCCGGCCGATGTCACCGGGCGACATGGATGTTGCCAGCTGCTCGCGCGCAGCGGTGAAGGCGCGTGCCAGGGCATCGGGCGCGAATTGGTTTGTGAGGCGCGCGAATTCATCCGGAGGCTGATTGAGCCAGAGATACGCAATCAGCTCGGCAGCCTGGTCGGGATGCTCGAGCCATGGCGGCTGCCACGTGGCGTCTGCCACGAGGTTCGTTTGCAAACGCAAGTGGCCGGCAAGAAGACGCGCTGCGTTCTCGGCCGCGTTTGCATCGGGCGCCTCAATGGTCAGGACGAGTTCGCGCGCATTGGCGAAATGTTCCTGGTAAATTTTCAATCCCTGAACGGCTGGCAGTTTTGCAGGGAGCAGATTCAACACTTCCGCGTCAAACCGCAGGCGCCAAAAACCCAGCACCGCGATGACAAGCAGGGCGATCGAGAACCAGAATCGAAAACGGCGAATCATTGGGAGCCGCGCGGCGCCTTGGCGGCGGGTTCGAGGAAGCCTTCAAGGTGTTCCCCCGTCGAGCGGTTTTCCACGCGCAGTTCGTCGCCATTCTTGCGCCAGGACCACGGCTCAGGCGGCTTTTCGCCTGCAGAAGATTGAAGGAGTTCAGGCAGATGAAACCAGAGCACGCGCCTGGGCGGGGCGCCGTTGCGGGCGAAGCGGCGGTTCTCCACGGGCGCCTCGATCTGCCATGCATTTGCGGTGGTTTGCGCGATCACGAGCGGGAAGGGTGTTTTGGAAAACTGCACAAGCGTGCGGCCGTCATTGTGGAAAGCAACCACCAGTTCGCCTGCAATTTCGGGCGCCTCGTGTTCGCTACGCCAGAGCGCCTGGCCCTGGAATACTGTCCAACCCGGAGCCGCGAGGTCCGCGCGCGGCAATGGCGGCAGGCTTCTGCAGCCTGCTGTCAGGAACACCGCGAGCAATGCAACGCGCGCAACCGATGAAAAATCTTTGAACATTTGTTCCGAAATTTGTCAAAAAAACCAAATTGCGCGGCAGTGTAGAAAATGGCCCGGCCAAACACAATGTTGCCAAAAACCATTTACAAGCGCAGCGCGTCTGGATATTTGAAACGCTCGTTTCACTCTGGTTAAAAATCGATTGCTATGATCAAAGTCGACAATCTGGTCAAAGTCTTCGGCGCCAAGCGCGCCGTCGATGGGATCTCCTTTTCCGTCGAACGCGGCGAGGTCCTGGGTTTTCTCGGCCCCAATGGGGCTGGCAAGTCCACCACGATGCGCATGATCACCGGGTTTATTCCTCCGACCGAGGGCAAGGTGAGCGTGGGCGGGCATGACATGGTGGAGAATCCCATTCCCGCCAAACGCCTGATTGGCTACCTGCCTGAAAATGCCCCTGCGTATGCGGACATGACCGTGGGCGGGTTTCTGAATTTCGCGGCAGAGATTCGCGGGCTGCGCGGCGACGCCAAAAAGAAAGCGATTCATCGCGCGGCGGAACTCTGTTTTCTTGAAACCGTCCTGCATCAGAGCGTTGACACGCTGTCCAAAGGCTATCGCCACCGAACCTGTTTCGCGCAATCAATCATCCATGACCCTGACGTGCTCGTGCTGGACGAGCCGACCGACGGATTGGATCCCAACCAGAAGCACGAGGTGCGGCAGTTGATCCGCCGCATGGGCGAAAAGAAGGCGATCATTTTCTCCACCCACATTCTTGAGGAAGTGGATGCTGTGTGTTCGCGTGCGATCATCATCGACCGCGGACGCATCGTGGCGAACGGCACGCCGCTGCAGTTGCGGCAGAAATCGGAACTCGCCGGCGCGGTGACGCTGCGGGTCAGCGGCGTGAATGCGGCGGCGCTGAGTCAGCGGCTCAAACAGCTCGCGACCGTGAAGCGAACCGCAATTCTGCGGGAGGAGGCGACGAGTGTCACGGCGCGGGTCTTCCCGAACGGCAACATCAATGGCGCGCTGGCGCAGAGCATTGCCGACGCCGCGCAAGGCTGGCGCATTGAGGAACTGCACACCGAGGAGGGCCGGCTGGACGAAGTCTTCCGCAGTATCACCATGTCCGACACGGCGAAAGTGGAGGCATCGAAATGAACACCTGGGCAAACATTAAAACCATCGCAAAGCGCGAACTCGCGGCGTACTTCTCATCGCCGCTTGCGTACGTCTTTATCATCATCTTCCTGCTGCTCTGCGGATTCTTCACATTCCTCGTCGGAGGATTCTTCGAGCTCGGCCAGGCGTCACTCGATCGGCCGTTCTTCCTCTGGCATCCATGGTTTTACCTGTTCCTGGTGCCTGCTGTGGGAATGCGGTTGTGGGCGGAGGAACGGCGCGTGGGGACACTTGAATTGCTGCTCACGATGCCGATCACCCCGTGGCAGGCGATTGTCGGCAAATTCCTGGCATCGTGGATCTTTCTGGGACTGGCGCTTGCACTGACGTTCCCAATCGTCATAACGGTGAACTACCTGGGCGAACCCGACAATGGCGTTATCTTTGCGGGATACCTCGGAAGCTGGCTGATGGCGGGATCGTATCTCGCGGTGAGTTGCATCACGTCGGCAATGACGCGCAACCAGGTGGTGAGCTTTATTGTCGCGGTGGTTGCCTGCCTGTTCCTGATCCTCGCCGGGTTTCCGCCCGTGGTGCGGCTGATCTCGGGCGTGTTGTCGCCGTTGTGGGTGGACCTGATCACGTCGATCAGTGTGATCACGCATTTCGATGGATTCCAACGCGGCATTCTCGACACCCGAGACATTGTATTCTTTGTGTCCCTGATCGGTTTCTGTCTCTTCACAACGAGCGTAATCCTGCGCGGGCATCGCGCGGGTTGAACAAGGATTTTTATGCAGAAGAAAACTGTTGAAACGATTCTGTATTCGACGATTGGCGTGCTAGTCATGGCCGCCATTTTGGTGGCGGTCAATGTCATCACGGGTGCCGTGCGAGCCCGTGTGGATCTCACCAAGGAAAAGGCCTATACGCTTTCTGAAGGCACGCGCCAGATTCTCTCGAAGCTTGATACACCCGTGCGCATCCGCTTTTACTGCACTCAGACTGACGCCGCGACGCCTTACACCGTGATGTTGAACTCGCACGCGCGGAAGGTTGAAGACCTGCTCGCTGAGTATCGCCAGGTTTCAAAGGGCAAGTTGATCATCGAGAAGTTCAATCCAGAGCCGGATTCGGATGCTGAAGACTCCGCGCGGCTGGACGGATTGGAGGAACAGCCGTTGCCCGGCGGCGATCGCTTCTACCTTGGGCTGGCTGTCAGCCAATTGGACGCCAAGGAAGCGATTCCATTTCTGTCACCTGAGCGGGAGCGGCAGCTGGAGTATGACATTTCCCGCGCGATTACACGCGTCGTCACGCCGGAGAAACCTGTGGTGGGCGTGATGTCCGGCCTTCCCGTGTTTGGAGCACCTGCCAATCCCATGATGATGCAGATGGGCCAGCGCGGACAGGAACCGTGGGCAATTATCAGCGAACTCCAGAATGATTTCACAGTTCGCAATGTCGCCGTCGATGTGGAAATAATTGAAGACGATGTCGATGTGCTGTTCCTAATTCATCCGAAGGGAATTTCCGAGCAGGCGCAGTTTGCGATCGACCAGTTCGTGCTGCGCGGAGGGCGTTTGGTGGCCTTCCTGGATTCGCAATCGCTGGTGGACAGCCAGAATCAGAATCCGATGATGCGCCAGATGCCGGGCGCGGGATCGTCGCTGGAACGCCTTCTCGCGGGCTGGGGCCTGCAGTACGACACCGCGAAAGTCGTGGCGGATCGGACCTACAACATGGAGCTTGGCGAGGCGGGGGATCGCACCCAACGCCGCCCTGCGTGGCTGACCCTTGCGAGCGAGGCGATCAATCCTGAAGACCTGGCGACCGCGACGCTGGACAGTGTCTGGTATTTTTCCGGCGGTGCATTCACTGGCACGCCCGCGGCGGGGTTGAAGCAGAGCGTGCTGCTGAAGAGCAGCAAGGACGCGCAGTTGGTGGACGGGATGATGTCGAACTTCGGAGCGGAGGGAATCCTTCGCGACTTCAAGCCGGCTGGCGTGGAATACGCGCTGGCGGTTCGCCTGACAGGAAAATTCAAGACCGCGTTTCCGAACGGAAAGCCCTCCGACCAGGACGCGGGCAACTCCGACACAAATGCGGTTGCCACATCGGACACTGCCTTGAAGGAAGGGAAACGGGAGACCAGCGTGGTGTTGATTGGCGACGCGGACATGATAAACGACGGGTTTTCCATTCGTCGCATGAACACGCCGTTCGGCCAGATGGCGGCGCCGCTGAATGGGAACCTCAATTTCGCATTGAACCTCGTCGAGCAGCTTTCGGGCGACAGCAACCTCATCGCGGTTCGCAGCCGGACCGTGATGAATCGTCCGTTCACGCGCGTGAAGGCGATGCAAAAGGACGCGGAGGAGCGTTACATGGCGGAAATACGCAACCTGCAGGAAAGCCAGCAGCAGACTGTCGCGCGGCTGAATGAATTGCAGCAGCACAAGGATTCGTCGCAGCGTTTTCGGATGTCGCCGGAGCAGCAGGCTGAAATCGAGAACCTGCGCAAGAAAGAGGGCGAAATCGGGAAGAAGTTGCGGCAGGTGGAGAAAGACTTGAAACGCGAAGTCACTGCGCTGCAACGCCGCATTCAGTGGTATAACATCCTGACGATCCCCATCGCGGTTGGCCTCGTGGGAATTGCCCTTGCCGTTTTCAAACACAAACGCACTTCAGCAAAATGAATCGGAAACAACTTGGCATTCTGCTCGTCCTTGTCGTGGTGCTCGGCGGCGCCGGGCTGGTGATATTCAACAAGCAAAAGCAGGCGCGATCCGCTGGCAATTCAAGCCTCGGCAAGAAGCTGCTCGCGGACCTGCCCGTCGATAATGTTGCACAGGTGCGCATCCATCAGGGAACCAATGGCGTGACGCTTGTAATGAAAGACGGAACGTGGCGCGTCGATGAGCGCAATGATTATCCCGCCAATTTTTCGCAGCTGCGCGAATTTGTGATCAAGGCGTCGGAGCTTCAGGCAGTGCAATCGGAGGAAGTCGGTGCTTCGCAACTCGCGCGAATGCAGCTGGCGACAGGTTCGGGCACGAACGCCGCGACGGTGGTGGAATTCAAGTCGGCGGAGGGCAAGGCGCTGGGAACGTTGTTGCTCGGCAAGATGCACATGAGCGCGCGGCGGGGAGGGTCGCCAATGGGCGGCATGGATGGCGGAAGCTGGCCCGACGGGCGGTATGTGGCCGTGGGACCGAACCCGGATTCCGTGGCGCTTGTATCCGAGACATTCGATCAAATCGAGGCAAACCCTGCGCAATGGGTGAACAAGGACTTTCTGCGCATTGAGAAACCGCGGACCATTGAGGTGGTGTTCCCCGAAGCCACGAATTCCTGGAAGCTCGTCCGCGCGAGTGAGACAGGAGAATGGGAGCTTGCAAACGCGAAGCCTGAGGAGAAGCTGGACAGCTCGAAAAGTTCCGGCGTGACATATCCATTCAGCTCCGCCTCGTTCAACGATGTCCTTTCTGGCGAGCATGTCACAACGGCGGGCGGAGATCAGCCGACGCTGATCAATATTGAGACGTTCGATGGTTTCGCCTACGCGTTGAAGGTGGGGGGGCAGACGAACGATGCGTATCCCCTCACGGTGAACGTTACTGCCAATCTGCCAGCACAACGCAGCACGGCTGCCGACGAAAAGCCCGAAGACAAGGAACGTCTCGACAAGGAGTTCAAGGAACAGCAGGCGAGGCTTCAGGAGAAACTCAAGCAGGAGCAGGGTCTTGCGAATTGGACCTACCTGGTCTCCACGTGGAGTGTCGAGCCGCTCCTGAAGCCGCGCGGCGAGTTGCTGGAGATCAAAACCGAGGCAGCGGGCGATCCGGAAGGCGCAGGCGCCCTGCCTGGCGCGAATTCGGAGTCAGAGCTTCCCGGCGCGCCAGCCGTGGAGGCTTCGGGCGGCCACTCGCACTGACGCGTTGTCTTCGGCGCTACGGGCGCCGTTTCATAGAGCAGACCTCCGAGTCTGCTTCGGTGTCGAGGTTTCCAACCTGCTTGCGCGTTTACGGCCCGCCGGCTGGGACCCCGCGATACAGCCCGTCCTCCGTAGCGGGCTACTGCGGAGGGCGGACAGATTTGGAAACCTGCGCGACGCCCGCTTGACGTCCGCCGAACCCGACATATTGGTTTGTACATGCAACTGGAACGGCTTACGATTAAATCGCAGGAGGCGTTGCAGGAAGCGCAACGCGTCGCGCAGGGTTATTCGCATCAACAAATCGATGGCGAGCACTTGTTGCTCGCGATGATCAGCCAGACCGACAGCCTGATTCCCGAGTTGCTGGAAAAGGTCGGCGTCCCGGGCGGCAAGCTGAAGCCGGATCTTGAACGCGAGCTGGCGCGGCGCCACAAGGTTCAGGGCGCGGCCGAGGTGTTCATGAGTCCCGGGCTGCGAAAGGCCCTCGATGCGGCCGGCAACGAAGCATCGAAGCTCAAGGATGATTACATCAGCACCGAGCACCTGCTGCTCGGATTGCTTGATGACCCCGATACTTCCCTCAAGAAAATCCTCCAGACACACGGCCTCAAGCGCGATGCGATCCTGCGTGCCCTGGCCGATCTTCGTGGGAACCAGCGCGTGACCGATCAGAATCCAGAGGACAAGTTCCAGGCGCTGGACAAGTACGGTCGGGACCTGACCGCTCTTGCGCGGCAGGGAAAGATCGATCCAGTGATTGGTCGCGATGAGGAAATTCGGCGCGTGATGCAGGTGCTCACGCGCAGAACAAAGAATAATCCCGTGCTCATTGGCGAGCCGGGCGTCGGCAAGACTGCGATTGCCGAGGGGCTCGCGCGGCGCATCGTCAGCGGAGACGTTCCCGAATCGCTGAAGAACAAGAAGCTCGTCGCGATGGATCTTGGGGCGATGATTGCGGGCGCGAAGTATCGCGGTGAGTTTGAGGATCGGCTCAAGGCATTCCTCAAGGAGATTGTCGCAAGCGAAGGACGCATTCTTTTGTTCATCGATGAATTGCACACGCTGGTTGGGGCGGGCGCTGCGGAGGGCGCGACCGACGCGGCGAACATCATGAAGCCGCAGCTCGCGCGCGGCGAGTTGCGTGCGATTGGTGCGACCACGCTGGACGAGTATCGCAAGCACATTGAAAAGGACCCGGCTCTCGAACGGCGATTCCAGCCCGTCACGGTCAACGAACCCACAGTGGAGGCAACGATCGCAATCCTGCGCGGTTTGAAGGAGCGTTATGAAGTGCATCATGGGGTTCGCATCCAGGATGCAGCGCTCGTCTCGGCCGCGACGCTGTCTCATCGATATATCTCCGATCGCTTCCTGCCGGACAAAGCCATTGACCTCGTTGACGAGGCGGCTTCACGCCTGCGAATGGAACTCGATTCGATGCCCGTTGAGATTGATCAGCTTGAGCGGCAGATCATGCAGCTGGAGATCGAGCAGAACGCGTTGAAGCGCGAGAAGGATGAGGCGTCGCGCGAGCGGCTGGGTCGCATCGAGAGGGAGCTCGCGAACTTGAAGGAACAATCGACGAAGCTGAAGGCGCAGTGGCAGAACGAAAAAGCCGCCATCAACGCTGCGAGCATCATCAACGGCCAGATCGAGCAAGCGAAGCTCGACCTTGAGGAAGCCCAGCGGAAAGCGGACCTGAACCTCGCGGCGCAGATTCAATACGGGCGCCTTCCGGAATTGCAGCAGAAACTCACGGCGGCGGAGAAGGCTTTGAAGGAAAAGCCCAGCGAGAACCGGCTGCTTTCAGAGGAAGTCACGGACGAGGACATCGCCAAGGTGGTTGCGTCGTGGACGGGAATCCCCGTGACGCGCATGCTTGAGGGCGAACGCCAGAAGCTGGTTCGCATGGAGGAGCGATTGCAGCAGCGCGTGATTGGGCAAAAGGAAGCCATTGAAGCCGTTGCGAACGCGGTGCGCCGCTCGCGCAGCGGGTTGCAGGAGCCGAATCGTCCCATGGGCTCATTCATTTTCCTCGGACCCACGGGCGTGGGTAAGACTGAAACGGCACGTGCGCTGGCGGAGTTCCTGTTCGATGACGAGAACGCCATGGTGCGCATCGACATGAGCGAATACATGGAGAAGCACACCGTGGCGCGATTGATTGGCGCGCCGCCGGGGTACGTTGGCTACGAGGAAGGCGGGCAGTTGAGCGAGGCAGTTCGACGCAAGCCGTATTCGGTGGTGCTCTTTGACGAGATTGAGAAAGCGCATCACGACGTTTTCAACGTGCTGCTGCAGGTGCTCGATGACGGGCGATTGACGGATGGGCAAGGGCGGACAGTGGATTTCAAAAACTCGATCATCGTCATGACCAGCAATATTGGATCGCCCGTGATCCAGGAATATTACAGCTCGGGCGCGCTGAGCGCCGCGGGCCATGCTGAGATGGAGAACCTCGTTCGCACCGAATTGAAAGCGCATTTTCGCCCGGAGTTTTTGAATCGGGTGGACGACATCATCATCTTCCACAGCCTGGACGAATCGCAGATTGCGAGCATCGTGGACATTCAGCTTCAGCGGCTGGCGAAACGATTGACAGCGCAACAGTTGAGCCTGGAGGTGGATGCATCCGCAAAGCGGCTGATTGCCAGGGAAGGCTTCGATCCGCAGTTCGGAGCGCGGCCTTTGAAACGGGCGATACAGAATCGGCTGCTCGACCCGCTCGCGACGAAGCTGCTCGTGGGCGATTTCAAGCCCGGTGACCGCATCCAGGTGACAGCGCCTGACGGTGAATTGGTGTTTAGCAAGTGATCGTGTCAGGCGCGAACGGTTCTTCGTTTGCCCGGGACGCGGGTTGGGGCGAGAGTGCAGGCATGGACGATGTCATCGTGATCGGGGCCGGAGCGGCTGGTTTGATGGCGGCGAAGGATCTGACGGCGAAAGGATTTTCGACCACGATCGTTGAGGCTCGGGATCGCGTCGGCGGCCGCATCTGGTCTCTTGAGCCATCGTCGGCCGGATTCCCGATCGATGCCGGAGCGGAGTTCATTCACGGTCGCCGCAACGACGTTTGGGAAATGGCCCGCACGGCAGCGCTGTCGACGCACGAGGTGCCTGACAGGCACTGGCGATTCGCACGGAACCGGCTCATTGAAACGCGCTCCTTTTGGGATGATCTCGCAACGGTCCTCGATCGGATCAACCCCTCGCTGGATCCTGAGCAGGATTTTCATTCGTGGCTGAAGCATCAGCGGGGCATTGACAAGAGCTCACGCGAGCGTGCATGGCATTTTGCGGAAGGTTTTCACGCGGCGCCCGCGGATAGAATCAGCCTCTACTCGGTTGCGACAAGTCATCGGGCATCGAAGGAAACCGAGGGCGACGCCGCGTTCCGGATCAATGCCGGCTATGGGGCGCTCGCGGGCTGGTTGCTGGCGCAGGTGCTCGCGCGCGGCGGGCGTTTGCTGCTGGGAACGCGCGTTAAGTCGATTCACTGGCGGCCTGAGTTCGTGGAGATCCACGCGGAAACCTCTGCGGGAATGCGGCAATTACGGGCGCGAGCCGCCGTCGTGACACTTCCGCTCGGCGTGCTGAAATCCGGCGCGGTGCGCTTCGAGCCAGCGCTCGGACCCAAGGCGGATGCCATCGAGAGATTGCAAGCCGGGTCAGTCGTGAAGATTTCGTTGCTGTTCCGCAACCGTTTCTGGCCCGTCGACAACTTCGGATTCATCCATTCGGACGAGGAGTGGCTGCCGACCTGGTGGGCGGATGAACGGGGACTTGCACTCGTGGGCTGGGCCGGCGGGCCGCGCGCGGCACTGCTCGCGCAGGAGGGCGAACGTGCTGTTTTGAACGAAGCGATCCAGGCAATTACGAGGATTTTCTCGGTATCGGAACAGAGCGTTCGCGAGGAATTGATCCAGAGCTTTTGGCACGATTGGGATCACGATCCCTTCACGCTGGGCGCCTACAGCTACATTCCGGCTGGATGTGGCGCGATGCCGCAGTTGCTGGGGGAACCCATTGCGCAGACGCTCTTCTTTGCGGGGGAGGCGACCGATGCGAACGGGCATCAGGGGACAGTGCACGCAGCGCTGGCGAGCGGACGCCGGGCGGCGGCGGAGATCGCCGCACGCGAGCTTCGGAGGTTTGCCGTGCGCTAGAAGCAAAGCGTGGAATGCATCCAGCCTGAACTTCGCTGGTGAAGATGAAATCGAATAGCTGCGGGTGGATTTCGAGCATGGGCGAACACCGGGCTTGCCTGAATCCTCTGCACGCACCCAGAATTCAACGTTATGCTCGATTACCTGCCTGCCTTTGCCGAAGCGTTTTCAAACCGTGGGCTTCATCTGTTTCGAACCGTCGCGTTCCCCGCGTGCCTCCTTGCCGCCGCAATTGCTTCATCACCCGCGCAGCAACCGACGAACAGTTCGATCAACATGGCGGTCGTTGCAAAAGCGTCTGCGTCGTTCAATTCCGGAGACACTTCACCCAACGCCTTGAACGACGGTTTCAACCCGCGCAGTTCGCGCGACGCCCGGCGCGGAACCTATGGGAACTGGCCGCGCACAGGGACTGAATGGGTGCAGTATGAATGGAGCCGCCCGATCAGCACGCGGCAGGTGGAAGTCTATTGGTGGGCAGATGGCCAGGGTGTCGGGGTGCCCAAATCGTGCCGCTTGCTTTACTGGAACGGAACCGAATTTGTTCCAGTGAACCATGCGTCGGGCCTCGGCGTGGCGGCAAACCAGTTCAACACCACGTCGTTCGATGAAGTCACCACGCCGAAGTTGCGGCTGGAAATGGAATCCGACGGACGCCTGTCCACCGGCGTTTTGGAATGGCGCGTTCATGATTCCGGCAAGTCGCCCGAGTTCCCGCCGTCAGTTGCTGCAGGAGTCGATCGCATCGCTGTGATGGGAGGCAAGACTTACCTGTCCGGCCACGTGAAGACACTGAAGCCGTCCGCTGCTGCGGGCGACGTTGTCTGGAGCGTTGAATCGGGCCCCGGGCGCGTGAGGTTTGAAAACTCGAAAGCCGCAGATACCACCGCGACATTTTCGAAGGTTGGCGATTACGTGCTGAAGCTGACGGCGGGGTCGGGCGAACTCCAGGACGAATCCACGCTGCGGGTGCGTGTCACGCCAGCCCCGCCGAGGGAGCGTCTCGATGTTGTTTACACCACGCGCTACAGCATCGACAGCCCGCTTTGGAATTCCCGCGCCAAGGCGCTGATCGTGAACTGGATTCCGCATTGCATCGACATGAACAACCGCACAAACCTGACGCAGGGGCAGGGCGGCATTGATAATTTTGTTGAGGCGGCGAAGAAACTGCGCGGCGAGCCGGCGGCGCGCCACAAGGGTTATGTTTTCGCCAACGCATGGGTGCATCAAACGGTGGAGGCCATGTGCATCGCGCTGATGGTCGATCCCAAGGGCGACCCGGAAATCATCGCGGCGCAGGACAAGATGAAGGCCACGCTCGAGGATTGGATTCCCAAGATTCTTGCGGCGCAGGAACCTGATGGATACCTGCAGACAGCCTACACGCTGGCGGATCGCAGCCGCTGGCCCGAACGCTGGGGGCCGCGCAACCGTGCTGACCACGAGGGTTACGTTGCGGGATATTTCATTGAATCGGCCATCAATCATTACACCCTCACGGGCGGCAAGGACCGCCGCCTTTACGACGCGGCCAAAAAGCTTTCGGATTGCTGGGTTGCCAATATTGGCCCTGGCAAAAAGCAATGGTGGGATGGGCATCAGGAAATGGAGCAGGCGCTGGTGCGATTTGGCCGTTTCGTGAATGACGTGGAAGGCCAGGGCCGCGGCGACAGTTACACCCGGCTCGCCAAGTTCCTGCTCGACTGCCGCGGTGATGGCAGCGAGTACGACCAGAGCCACCTTCCTGTCCAACAACAATACGAAGCAGTCGGCCACGCCGTGCGCGCGGTCTACAGTTACTCGGGCATGGCCGACGTCGCTGCCGAAACTGGGGATCGCGATTACGAAAGCGCAGTGATGTCGCTCTGGGACAACATGGTGAATCGCAAATACTATGTGACGGGCGGCATTGGCAGCGGCGAAACCTCGGAGGGCTTCGGCCCGGATTATTCGCTGCGCAACAATGCCTACTGTGAGTCGTGCTCGAGCTGCGGTCTCATTTTCTTTCAATACAAGCTGAACCTCGCCTATCACGACGCGAAGTACGCCGACCTTTATGAGGAGACGATGTATAACGCGCTGCTCGGCGCCACGGACCTGAACGGCACCGTGTTTAATTACACCAATCCATTGATCGATGGACGCCGCACGGCCTGGCATGCGTGTCCCTGTTGCGTCGGGAACATTCCGCGCACGTTGCTCATGATCCCGACCTGGACTTACGTGAAGGGCCGCGACGGAATCTACGTGAACATGTTTGTTGGGAGCACGATCAACGTCGATCGCATTGCGGGCACCGATGTGCAGATGGTCCAGAAAACTGATTATCCGTGGGACGGCAAGGTTTCGATCACCGTTAATCCCAAGCAGTCGAAGCGCTTCGCGATTCGCGTTCGCGTGCCGGATCGCCAGACGAGTGCGTTGTACGAGCATACTCCCGAGGTTCGCGGATTGACGTCGCTTTCGGTGAATGGCAAGGCGATGAAACCCAAGGTTGAAAAGGGCTATGCGATTATTGAACGACGCTGGTCGGCCGGGGACCGCATCGATTTCGAGGTTCCGCTCCTGCCCCAGCGGATCAAGGCCGACGAGCGGATCGTCGGTAATCGCGGCCGGGTCGCTCTTCGATTTGGTCCGCTGGTTTACAACGTGGAACGCGCTGATCAGGCCAATCTCGACCAGCCCCTCGGCAAGGCTCCGATCAAAGCAGAATGGATGGGTGATCTCCTGGGCGGCGTGACGGTATTGAAAGGCCAGTGGGCAAACGGATCGTCAATGATCGCGATACCGAACTATGCGCGGATGAATCGGGTTGGCCAGGTCGCGGGCGAGGAGACTGAAGTGGTTAATTACGCGCCGGGCGCATCGGCGACGGGCGCCACGACCAATGCCCCATCGGCGCAGCCGCAACGCCGGGGTCCCGGCGGCGGCCCGAACTCGATCGTTTGGATGCGCGACGAGTAGGCACCGAAGGGCGGATTAAGCTGCGTGGCGCCAGGTCTCTCCGACGAGCCGGGACTGTATCGCAGGCTTCCAATCCGGCCGAATGTGCCAGGTGCGGGCGCATTGGAAACCTGTGGTTCAAGGTGGATTTTCCGCGCGGCTGGCCTACCATCCGGCCGTGACTCAATCTCTATCGATTTCAGGACAGACTTCACCCGTCTCCGCTGCACAGGTCGAGACTTTGGTGGCGCAGGCATTGCCGGAGGCGGCCTATCACGGACGGCGCATTCTGATGGTTGTTCCCGACCACACCCGCACGGCACCCGTCGGCCTGCTGTTCAAATCCATTCATCAGCAGATTGGCGGTGTGGCCGCCGAATTGGATGTCATCGTTGCGCTCGGCACTCATCCCGCAATGAGCGAGGAAGCAATCTGCGCGCGGCTTGAGATCACACTCGACGAACGCCGCTCGCGCTACGCAAAGGTGCGCTTCTTCAATCATGAATGGGACAACCCGCAGGCGCTTCGCGAGATCGGATCGCTGACCTCGGCTGAGGTGAGCGAGTTGACGGGCGGATTGTTCTCGATGGATGTTCCCGTTGAAATCAACCGTCTCGTGTTCAATTACGATGAGGTGATGATCGTCGGTCCTGTTTTCCCGCACGAGGTCGTGGGCTTCTCGGGCGGCAACAAATATCTTTTCCCCGGCATCGGCGGTCCGAAAATTCTCAACTTCTTTCACTGGCTGGGCGCCGTTGTCACGAACCCGATGATCATCGGAAACAAATGGACGCCTGTTCGCAAGGTGGTCGATCGCGCAGGCGCTTTGGTGAAGATTGAAAAGCGATGCTTTGCCATGGTGGTCGCGCCCGACAAGTCGCTCGTGGGTCTCGCGTTCGGAACACCTGAAAGCGCATGGGATACTGCCAGCGAGCTCTCGCGGCAGACGCATATCGTCTACAAGGACAAGCCGTTCAAGACGGTGCTGTCGAACATGCCGCCGATGTATGACGACCTCTGGGTGGCTGGCAAGGGGATGTACAAGCTTGAACCTGTCGTTGCTGATGGCGGCGAGCTGATCATTTACGCACCGCACGTTCACGAGATTTCCGTGACGCATGGGCGTGTGATCGAGCAGATTGGCTATCACTGCCGCGACTACTTCCTGAAGCAATGGGACCTCTTCAAAAACTTTCCGTGGGGCATCGTTGCGCACTCAACCCACGTGCGCGGGATCGGAACCTTTGAAGACGGCGTGGAGCGCTGTCGCATCCAGGTCACGCTCGCGACCAGCATTCCTGAGTCGACCTGCCGCAAGATCAACCTTGGCTACCGTGATCCCAAGACGATTCGCCCTGAGGACTTCGCGAACCGTGAAGCGGAGGGAATCCTTTACGTGCCGAAGGCGGGTGAGATGCTGTATCACCTCCGCAACCAACCGAAGTGGGCTGGCGGTAATTGATCGCATCCACCGTGCCGCGGTGGAAATCGATTGCGGCGGTCCCTGTTTCTCCTGCGCGCGCGCCGCACTTGGTGATACGTTGTCCTGCAAAACCCCGCGCTGTCGTTACCTTGATTCGCTGAACGGCGTCAGCCTTGGGACATTGTCTGATGAAAAAAGCCGCTGTAGTGCTGATTCTTGTTTGCTGCGCCATCGCGTTTGGGTGGGTTCTCGTCGACCGCATCCGCAACGCCAAGGCGCCGGTGGCGCAATCCGAGCAGGGCCCCGCGCCCGTGGAGGTCGCTCCGATTGAACGCGGAGCGATCGAATGGCGTCGCGCATTCAGTGGAACGCTTGAATCCTCCGGCGAATTCGTTGTTGCACCCAAGATCTCAGGGCGGATCGAACGCCTGGCTGTCGACCTCGCCGATCCCGTGTCGCGAGGACAGGTGGTGGCGGAGCTCGACGATGACGAATATGTGCAGGAGGTGGCGCAGGCGGAGGCGGAACTCGCGGTGACGCGGGCCAATCTGAAGGAAGCCGTCAGCATGCATGAACTCGCGCAGCGGGAAATCGCGCGCGTGCAAACGCTGACGCAGCAGGGAATCGGATCGGAATCGCAACTGGACATTGCGCTCGCCGACCAGCTGGCGCGGGACGCTGCGGTCCAGGTGGCGCAGGCTCATGTTCTCCGTGCCGAGGCCGCTGTCAGCACGGCGCGCATCCGGCTCGGTTACGCGAAGGTGGCGGCGATCTGGACCGGCGGAAGCGATGAACGTGTCGTGGCCCACCGGCATGTGGAGGAGGGCGACACGGTGGCCGCCAATGCGCCCCTGTTGACCATCGTGGAACTCGATCCCATCAAGGCCGTCATTCACCTGACAGGACGCGACTACGGGCACATGCGAGCGGGGCAGACGGTGGCGCTTTCGTCGGATTCGTATGCAGGAAAAACATTCGCCGGGCGGGTAACGCGCGTTGCTCCCGTGTTTGAAGAGGCTTCGCGACAGGCGCGCGCCGAATTGACCGTTGCGAATCCTGACCTGCAGTTGAAGCCTGGAATGTTCGTGCGGGCTGAAACCATCCTGCAGCGCGTGGAGAACGCCACGATTGTTCCGTTGTCGGCATTGACGACGCGCGATGGGAAAACTGGGGTCTTCGTCGTAAGCGATGCAGGTGACCGCGTCGCATGGCGGCCGGTGGAAGTCGGGATCCGCGAGAACGAGCGTGTGCAGGTGATTGGCGACGGCCTCGCCGGGCGCGTCGTTACCCTTGGGCAACAGCTGCTGGATGACGGTTCGGCGATCACGATTCCCCAGCGCCAATCCAGCCAGGCGCCCACGGCAGAGAACGGATGAGGCTTCCTCAATTCAGCGTTCACAAACCGATCTTTGTCACAATGGTCTGCCTGATCGTGGTGATCCTCGGGGCGGTGTCGCTAAGCCGCGTGCGCATTGACCTCCTGCCCGACATCGAACTGCCCACGATTTCCATCCGCACCGAATACGAGGGCGCCAGTCCCGAGGTCATGGAACGGCTCGTCACGTCGGTCATCGAGGAGATTGTTGCGACGGTTCCGGGCGTGGAGGAGATGACATCGATCTCATCGCACGGAAGCAGCAGCGTGCGGGTGACGTTTGGGTGGGGAACGGACATTGACGCCGCGGCGCTGGATGTCCAGGCGACGCTTGAAGACGAGTTGAACGAGCTGCCTGAGGACATCGTCCGCCCGCGCGTGAGCAAGTTTGATGTCGCGAGTTTTCCGGTCGTGATTCTTGGGGTGGCGAGCACGCTCGATCCTGTTGAGTTGACCGAGTTGATTGATCGCCAGGTGCGCTATCGATTTGCGCGGCTGGCGGGTGTCGCCCAGGTGGATTTGTTCGGCGGTTATAATCGAGAAGTGCGGATCGAGCTGGATCCCGGCCGCATCAAGGCGCTCGGACTTCCACTGGATTCATTGCTCGAATCCATTCGCGACGCGAACCTCGATGTGCCAGCCGGAATGATAGAGCAGGGGAAGTATGAAGTGACCCTGCGCGCGCCTGCCGAGTTTCAGGACATCGACGAGATGCGGGCGACTGTAGTTGCGATGCGCGAGGGTGCGGCGGTGACGCTGGGACAGATCGCTGACGTGCGGGACACGTACGAGAAGCTGACGCGCATTGTGCGGGTGAACGGACGGCTTGGGCTGAGGCTCGGGATTCGCAAACAGGCAAACGCGAATACGGTCGAAGTCGCAAACGCCGTCCTCCGCGAGATCGAGGAGGTAAACCGTGATTTCCCCCAGTTGCAGGTTGTGGCCGTCGTGAACCAGGGCAACTTCATCGAACGCTCCATTGAAAACGTGGCCAACTCGGTCATGTACGGCGGCGTCCTGGCCGTGCTGGTGCTGATGTTTTTTCTCCGAAGCTTTCGCAGCACGGTGATCATCGCGCTCGCGATTCCCATTTCTATCATCGCGACCTTTGCGTTGATTTACTTTGGCGGGTTTACGCTCAACCTCATGACGCTGGGCGGCCTCGCTCTCGGGGTGGGGATGATGGTGGATTGCTCGATCGTGGTGCTGGAGAACATTTACCGGCGCAGGAAGGAAGAGAACGAAACGCCCGAGGCAGCGGCCGTGAATGGCACGAATGAGGTGGGGCCGGCGATCGTTGCCAGCACGCTGACAACGCTGGTGATTTTCCTCGCATTGATCTTCGTCCGCGGAGTTTCCGGAATCCTCTTCAAGGAGCTCGCCTATGTGATCGTGTTCTCGCTTGTTTGCTCGCTGTTCGTCGCGCTCACCATCGTTCCCATGCTCGCGTCCAAGCTCCTGCGCGCGGAGCCATCGAAGGCAGCGCCCGAGACGTGGGTGACACGCTGGAATCGACGGGCCGAAGCTGCATTCAACAGATTGGACACGTCGTATCGCGACTTGTTGCAGCGTGTGCTGATGCGGCGTTGGACGACAGTTATTGCGACGGTCGTCGTGTTCGGGTTCAGCCTGTTGCTGATTCCATTGATCGGGACCGAATTTCTGCCGCCGAGCGATGAAGGGGAGGTCCGCATCACTGGCGAAATGGAGATTGGCACGCGACTGGGAATTGTCGACCAGCAGACGCGCCGAATGGAGGAAGTGGTTTACGCGGCTGTTCCTGAGGCGGTCTCGGCGGTGGCGAGCGTTGGTGCGACTGGCTGGCGGCCGGACAGTGCGAGCCAGGGTGAAATTCAAATGTCATTGACCGGCGCGACCAAGAGGGAACGGTCGAACACGGAAATTGCCGAAGACCTGCGGCGGCGGCTCACGGGGCAAATCCCTGGCATGATTATTCGGACGCGCGCGCCCCAGGGACAGTTCATCCTGGAACGCATTCTGGGCGGTGAACAGTCGTTGATCGTGGAAGTTCGCGGCTTTGAGTTGGACACCCTCGAGTTGCTCGCGGATCAGGTGCGCGAACGTATTGCGGATGTTCCGGGCATTACTGATGTAGAAACGAGCCGCAAGGCTGGTGTTCCGCAGGAAGCACTCACGGTCGATCGCGAAAAGGCGGCGGATTTGGGAATCACGGTGCGCCGTGTTGTCGAGGCAATTGAAACCGCGGTGGCAGGCAGCCGCGCGGGGGAATTCCGTTCGGAGGGCAATTCGTATCGCATCCTGGTGAAGCTCAAGGACGCGGAGCGTGTTCCGCTGGACGAGATTCTGGATCTCACGCTGACGTCGGCAAATGGGCAGCAGGTTGCACTGCGCAACGTGGTTACCACCGAATCGGGGCGCGGCCCGATCCTGATTGATCGCAAGGATCAGCAACGCATTGTCACCGTGGAGGCGAACGTGGCGGGGCGCGATCTTGGTTCCGTTGCGGAGGAAGTCGAACAGCGGCTGCAAAGTATTGTCCGGCCCGTCGGCTATGAAGTTGGAGTGGCGGGAACCTACGAGGAGCAGCAGGAATCGTTTCGCGAGCTGATGGTCAGTCTAGTCCTTGCCCTCGTCCTGGTTTACATGGTGATGGCTTGCCAGTATGAAGCGTTGCGGGATCCGCTGATCGTAATGGCCTCCGTTCCGCTCGCGGCGATCGGTGTGTTGTTGATTCTCTTTCTTACGGGCACAACCCTCAATGTTCAGTCCTACATTGGCTGCATCATGCTGGGCGGAATCGTGGTGAACAATGCGATCCTCCTCGTGGATCAGTCGGGACATTTGCGCAAAAGCCCTGGATGGACGACGCGGGCTGCGGTTGCGGAAGCTGGCCGCCGGCGCCTGCGGCCCATTTTGATGACGACACTTACCACGATGCTCGGCCTGCTGCCGCTCGCGTTCGGAATCGGGGAGGGTGCAGATGCGCAGGCACCGCTCGCGCGGGTGGTGATCGGCGGACTTGCGGCGTCAACGATCATCACGCTGGTTTTGATTCCGGCGATCTATTCGCTCGTGTATCGGGACCGATAGCCCTGTGGTGGCGGGCATCCTTGCCTGCCGTGGAGGCGGGCTTCCAGCCCGGTGGAAGGAACCTCAAACCAAAGCTGAGCGCACGGAAAGGATCTGAGTGTCTCGCGCGCTTAACGGTTTTTCCAGGCGGCAAGGATGCACGCCCTCTATGTCAGGCAGGATGCCTGACGCCACCGCCGTTCGGCTTTTCGCTGCGGGCGGCGGGGAGGCGCGGAAAAAATTGGCTGGAGTTTCGCGGGCGCAACTGACAAAGGGCTGGGGTGATTCACATGAGAAGGCAGATTGGCAGCGCCATGCGTTTCCTCGGCGGGCGAGCGAACGGCCGATTTTGGCTGCGCGGCAAGCGAAAACATTTGCACGCGATCGCTCCTCGAACAGGGATGCCCGCCGCAATCCATGATCAAACCCCGGCAATTTTCACGAAGTAGCGGAGTTTCCGTTTCTATATCACCTTTCGCCCATGATCTGGCTGAAACAGATGGCAGAGCACCAACCCATCGCCTGGGCGGTGCTGGTTCTGATGCTTGTGGCGGTGCTTGGACTGGCATTGTCCAGTTTTAAGGTAAAGGGTGTTGGCCTTGGAATAGCAGGCGTGCTCTTTGCGGGAATTGTCCTTGGCCACTTCGGCTTTCACATTGAGGAAAAGATCCTGGAGTTTGTGCGTGAATTCGGCCTCATCCTTTTCGTCTTCACGATCGGGCTGCAGCTCGGGCCGGGCTTCTTCGCGTCGCTGCGCAAATCGGGTTTGAAGCTGAACGTGCTCGCCGCCGCCGTCGTGGTGATGGGTGCGCTCATCGCAGTCGGAGTCGCATACTTGAGCGGCGTGGATATTGTCGCGGCGCTGGGACTCTTCTCGGGCGCGACGACCAACACGCCTTCGCTGGGCGCGACACAGACCATGTTGCGGACGTTCCAGGAACCGTATGCCAGCCAGGCAGGCATTCCCGCGCTGGCGTACGCTGTGGCCTACCCGGGCGGCATCGTCGGCATCATCACTGTGCTGCTTCTGTTGCGCGGATTCTTTCGGGTCAATCCGGAGAAGGAGGCCGAAATGTTTCGCGCGGAGGAGAAGAGCGGCGTGGAGCCCTTGGAACGCATGAACCTCGTGGTCGAAAACGCGAACGTCGAGAACCTGCCGCTCGGCAGCGTGCCGGCGCGCGACGAAGTGGTGGTGTCGCGAATCAAGCGTTCGGGACATCCTGAGGTGGAGACCGCAACGGACCAGACGGTTTTGCACAAGGGCGATATCCTGCTTGCTGTGGGGACGCGCAAGGCGCTCGATCAGTTCCGCGTTGTCATTGGCCGCGAAAGCGAGATCAACCTCTTCAAACTTCCGAGCCGCGTAGAATGGCGCCGTGTCATTGTCACGCGCAAGGAGGTGCTGGGCAAGACGCTCGCACAGCTCAACCTGGTCTACACCTACAACGTGGCCATCACGCGCGTTCAGCGCGCGGACATCGAAATGACCGCCGTCCCCGAATTGAAGCTGCAGTTTGGCGACACCGTGCAGGTGGTGGGCGACGAGCAGGCGATGGCGAAGGTGAGCGATGTGCTTGGCAATTCGGTCCGCTCCCTCAATGAAACCCACTTCATCCCGATCTTCATTGGCATCGCTCTGGGCGTGCTGGTCGGCACGATGCCGATCGCAATTCCGAACATGCCCGTGCCCGTGCGGCTCGGCATTGCGGGCGGACCCTTGATCCTGGCGATTCTGCTGAGCCGCCTGGGCCGCATTGGGCCGCTGTTATGGTACATGCCGGCGAATGCAAACCTGGCGTTCCGCGAGTTGGGAATCGTCCTCTTCCTGGCATGCGTCGGATTGAAGGCAGGCGAGAAGTTTTTTGGAACAGTGTTCACGGCGCAGGGATTGCATTGGCTGATCGGCGGCTTCGCAATCACGGTGATCCCGATCCTGATCGTGGGATTGTTTGCGCGTCTTGTGTTCAAACTGAACTTCACGGTGATCAGCGGCTTGCTTGCTGGAAGCATGACCGACCCGCCCGCCCTGGCGTTTGCAAATGCCGTCAGCCGCTCGGATGCCCCGTCCGTCGCTTACGCCACCGTGTATCCATTGACGATGCTGTTGCGCATCGTTGCGGTGCAGGTGCTGGTGCTGATCTTCTGCAGGTGAGGGTCCGGCGCTCCGTGTGCCATTACCGTCACAACGCGCTTAACCGGGCATTCGCGTTCGCGATCACACGCAGCGTGGAACGATCAGAATTGAAAACCGAGTTGAGCCCCTGCGGTTCGCAAAACGGGTCACCCATGAGCGTTTCCGCGCTGTAGGATCCACCCGCCGCGGTTCGGCCTTCACCGCCCCACGCCCAGAAATTCGCTCCCTGGAGAGAGCCGTATTCGCGAGCGGAAACCGCAACCTGGTCGAACATGCGACGGAAATATTCATCGCGCGCCGTTGTGGGTGCGGCGGGTTCGTAACGTTCGTGATCGCGCGGAAGCCCGAATTCCTCAAGGACGAGCGGCTTGCGGAGCGTGTTGGTTGCGATACGCGTGTGCATCGCCACATGATCGCGCGCACGCTCAGCGGCGCGCTCGAAGGCTTCGCCGAGTTGAGGCGTCTCAAGCCAGCCCCAATTCTTCAGCCACATGTGGACGGTGACATAATCCACAGCGGGCGATTCGTGAATGCGCACAAAGGCGTCTTCACGTTGGAGCGAACCCCACACTCCTTCGGAACCGGTGCAGACGAGTTGCTCGGGCGCGAGTTCGTGAATGAAGCGCGACGTGCGATCCACCCACGCGGCAAAGAGGGAGACCTGGCCGGCGGCGTCATCCGTGCCGGGACGCGGCTCATTGGCGAGTTCCCACGTCATGATCGTGGGATCTTCGCGATAGACCCGGCCGTTCACAGAATTTTTGCGATGTATCAACCGCGAAGTGTAGCCGCGGTATAACTCATCCGCTCCTGGTGTTGAGTAGAGCTGCGCCGACATCCGCATGAACGCGCTCCAATCTCCCGCAGCGACGCGGGGTTTGTCGGATCGGGAATTGCCGCGCCCGTCGCCCAGTTGACGTATTGGGCGAAGCCGCCGGACCATTGCCAGAAATTGGAGAGGAACAGGATTGCCTTCATGTCGCGGCGTGCCATTTCGTCGAGGCAAAAGTCCAGCCCGCGAAGCAGTTCCTCGTCGTAATCTCCCGGATTTCGTGTGATGCCGCGGGCGATTGCACCCGCGAGCTGCGACGTCTCCGAGCCCGCGAGCAAACGGATGTTGGTGACGCCAATCTGTTGCAGTTGGTCGAGTTCGCGCACCAGCCGCGTTCGTCCGCCCCGCAGCGCTGCGTCTCCGAGGTAGCAGCCAAACCACATGTTGGCCCCTACAAAGCGATACGGCTTTCCCCGAAGCACAAACTGGCCGTTCTTCACCCGCACGAAGTCGCCTGTCCGCGTGCGTGCGCCGAGGCCGTGGCATCCTGCGAGCAGCGGCAGGCTGAGCGCGGTGGAGGTGAGAAACCGACGACGCGAGTAGGGTTGGGATGGCATAAGGCGGTTGCGCGATTGGATGATGCGCGGAGCAGTGTATCGGGTGCGCGGCTCGAGCCCCTGTCGCGAGTTTTATCGACGTGTGCGCAACGGCATTCGGGGGGGTGCATTCTGACACTGCCCCAGATCACGGGTTCAGCAACTCATCCCAATGATCATTGTAGCGGGCTTCCATGAGGGAGCCGAGATGGCGCATGCCTGAAGGGGTCCAACTTTGTCCGGGACGTTTGAATCGGCACTGTCTCTTGCGACACGCGGATTCAACTGGGCCGGAACCGATGGGCCAGCCGCGCCGGTTGATCCTGTGGTAATTCATTCGTCGCGCATGTCCGGCAAAGTATT
>DASPIL010000069.1 GCA_035629175.1 Verrucomicrobiia bacterium
CAGCGCATCGATCTTGAATTCGACATGCAGCCCTGCGTCTGGCGACATCTCTTCGCCCAACATGTGCAAAGCGCGCCCGAATCGACGTTCATTTAACAAGCGGTTTCCGTTCAGGAAGACGTAGAACTCCAAATCATTATAGGGCTCGTCTCCTGTCCTCGTGCGCAACACTCCACCCTGTCCGCGCCCATACCCGCCGCCCAGCACGACAGCGTCCAGTTTGGCTGCCGGCACGATCTTCTGGACACCCTCGAGGACTTCATCGCAAAGCGCCGAAAGGCGCGCCTCGAGAGCGTTGCTGCCATCGATTGTAAAACGCTGCTGGGTATTCTCGGAGCGAAAGTGTTGCAGTTCCGACCTCAGAATGCCGCGGCCCGGGGGTTCAGATGACACGCGGAGAGTCACGCCTGGACGAGGCCGTTGCGATAATGTTTCCATCCCTCCCGAAAACCGCGCAGCTTCGCCCTGCGTTGTTGCCAGCGGATGGCAAGAGCATGCGGCCATTCGCTCAACTGGCGCGTTCTCAGGCAGTAACCGAAATCGCGGCGTGCATCATTCAGCCAGCCCAGCAGAACCGTCGCGGGCCAGTTGATCTCGTCCTCCTTGCCCGTCCAAACCGCCGCGAGCGCGCGTGCCTCGCCATAGCTGCGTTTAAAAGCCTGCTGAGGCGAATAGTTGTGCGAATGCATGACCACGGATTCCGGTACATACAGGACGCGATATCCCTGCGCGCAGCACCAGCGCGTGTATTCGTCATCCTCCGAATATTGCATCGCTTCCAGAAACCCTCGCTGAGACCACACATCCTTCCGTATTCCACTGTTGGCCATGCTGAAGAAATGTTCCCACTGGGCGGATTCCCGCGAAGGGCCGAAGCACCGTTCGTAGTCATGGGCAAAAACCGCACGGCATCCAGGACGTGGAATCTGTTTGCCAAAAACCGCAGCGATCCTTGGATCCTGCAACCCGTCTACGAGCGGCCGCAACCAGTTCGAATTTTGCGGCGTTGCATCGGCGTTGAGGAATATCGCGAAGTCCGATGACGTGAGCTTCATTCCCAGATTCATGACACGGCTGGGATTGTATTCCTCAGGCTTGATCTGGATGAAGTATCGGGGCCGCGCTCGCTGAATGAGTTCCACTGACCCATCGCTCGAGCCGGAATCGATCACGATCAGTTCCCACTTTCGATATTCCTGTTCCTGAAGCGCGGGCAAGGTTTCACGCAAAGCCCACGCTTCATTAAAGGATCGAACAATTATTGAAACCATCGGGTCCATGGACTTGAAACACGTTCAATCGTTGCCGTCACTGCAGCTGCACTTCCATTTCCTCGGAAGAAGCTTCATTTTCGGGTTCTCCCGCGTTGCGCGCGTGCGCGAGTTCCGCATCGCGGGTCATTAGCCTGAAAACGTCAGGGATGGCATTGATGTCATCCGGCAGGCCGGCTTGATTCGTGCAAAGTGCTGCGTAACTCTGCGATTCAGCGGGGTGGTACCCATGCATCGCCCGAATCGGCCTTTCACCCATGTGGCTCGGCACAATCAAAACGCCCTGTCGCACCAGAAAAATGAGTTCGCCGAAGTAGCGATCCGCAAAGTGAGTTCGCAATTCCTTCAATTCGCTGTCAGGGAGGATTCGTCCCTGCGGCACAGCGCCAAGCGCTGCAGAAACTTGCTCGCGAGCTTGATCGTTGAAGAACCAGAAACGGGCCATCGTGGAATCGTAAACGACGGCATAGTCCTTCCCGAAAGCCAGGGGCAGAGCTTCGATGACCTTCTTCAGGTCAAGCAACTCGTCGCAATTGGCCATTCCATGGTCGCTGAATACATAAAGGCGAATCTCGTCGTAATGATCCTCCGCCGCTTCGAGAATGGAACTGATCCACTCTTCGTATTCGCGGAGCTTGGTCTGCACGGCGGGCGATTGGTTTCCAACCATGTGCAGCAGGCCGTCGAGCCCGGCCCAATACAGAAACGCGAAGTCTATCCGTTCCGTTTTAAGATCGGCGATCAGCGCGTCGCGATTCTCTGTTTCGGAACGTTCCGGGGCGCTCACGTGGTAGGGAATATTCCGCTCCTCGAGGAAATCGAAGATGTTCGAGCCGCAATTCATCCCGCCGGGCTGCAACGGGTTTTTCTTTTCCGAGAAGTCGTAAAGCGAGATGTGCTTGAACGGAATGTTGTAAAGATCGAAGTAGCCGCGGAATTCCAGCCGCGCCTTGACCCATTTGGAGAGCCAGCGGCGAAAAATCCGGCGGCTCGTCAGGGCGGCGGGGAGCTTCTCCAGCACCTTCAACGGCTGAAACGGTGAGCGTTCCGGATCGTAAACGAAGTAACACCAGTTGCGATGATCATCGGGCCAGCGCCCCGAAAGGATGGAAGGGACACACGCTGAACTGTAGCCAAAAACCGAGGTCAGTCGTTTCCGAATCGGAGCGCAGTTCCGCACGAACGGATCGTTGCGGATGATTTCCCATCCGCACGCGTCCACAAAAATAAACAAGGGCAAAACTGCTTTCATAGGCTGCTACCGTCCCGCGATGCAACCACGCTACGCCTCGGCGCGGAATTGGGTGTTTCCCCCCTTCGCGGAGCTTTGCAATTTGACTATTTGGTCAAGGGTTCTATGGTTCATTCGGTTGCCTGCGACACGATTTCGCCGGACCTTATTTCGTGTTGAAAATTTATGGGACGCTGTAGTGACGCTAAAATGCGGTTGATGGAGGCAGTTCTGGAGTTGATCTGGACTGGCTCATACGGCAGCACCACGATTGACCAAATCTGCGAGAAGGCAGCCGTCAAAAAAGGCAGCTTCTACTATTTTTTTGACTCCAAGGCTGACCTGGCCATTGCTGCGCTGGATGACGCCTGGAGCCGCCGCCGTCCCGAGCTGGACAGTCTGTTTTCCCCCACCGTGCCACCTCTGGAACGCTTGCGCCGTTACTGCGAGTACGGCATTGAGCTCCAGGCAAGTTTAAAGAAGAAGTGCGGTTCCGTTCTGGGTTGTCCCCTGCACACGCTGGGATCGGAAATCTGCACACAAGAGATCGACCTTCGTGATCGCGTCCAGTCGATTCTTGAACAAAAACGCAAGTACCTCGAATCCGCAATTCGCGACGCCCATGCTGCAGGGTTGATCAATGCTCCTGATGCCGTGGGAAAAGCGAGAATGCTCGATGCCTACTACCAGGGCTTGCTTGCCGAAGCTCGCATCAAAAACAGCCTGGAAGTGCTCAAGGACGCCGTTCAGGGCACATACGATCTGCTCGGTGCGACGTCGCCTCGAACTCAAGCGGCTTGACCGATCAAAGTTTTTTTATACTGATACTTGACTAAACGGCCAACTATCGGAGTGTGACAGGCTGACAACAGCGATAGAACCATGAAGACAAGCGAACGAAAACAGCGCCGCGCGCGCGAACAAAATCCCCGACATCGCCGAGGTCCCGCACGGGCGGCGGCCGATACCCCTCGCTTTGATACCACAGATAAATCAGCGACAGATGCTGTTGCAGCTGAGAAGAAGAGCGGTCAGGGGGCAGAGGTCCTGCAATTTCCAGCCGAGCGAACTGATACTCTCCACCTGTATCTGCGAGAAATTGGCCAGGTCAAACTGCTGACCCCGCAGGAAGAGATCACCCTGGCTGAACGGATCCACGAAGGCGACGAGACCGCCCGCGAAGCCATGATCAAAGCCAACCTTCGCCTGGTGGTGAAGATCGCGCGCGATTACGAAAACCTGGGATTGCCGCTGCTTGACCTCATCAACGAGGGAAACATCGGCCTGATCAAGGGCGTCGAGCGCTTCGACCCGACCAAGGGAGCCAAACTTTCGACATATGCGTCGTGGTGGATCAAGCAGGCGATCAAAAGGGCGCTTGCCAACCAGTCCAAGACGATCCGTTTGCCTGTGCACGTTGTCGACAAAGTGGCGCACATCCGGCGCGCTGAGACCCGCCTGCGCGACGCGCTCGGCCGTGAACCCAGCGACGAGGAAGTGGCGGACGAGTTGGGGATCAATCCACGCCGCATTCAGCAGTATCGCGACGCGTCGAGGTCACCTGTTTCGCTGGATTCTCCAGTGGGTGAGGACGAATCGAGTTCGGTTTCCGAGATGGTTGCGGACACGAACGCCGCCGCTCCGTACGACCGGCTCGACAAGGAAGCCGAACTGTCGTCCGTGCAAGACGCGCTGGCTACGCTCGACGAACGGGAACGGCGCATTCTCACGCTGCGCTTTGGTCTGAACGAAGGCGGAAATGAGAAAACGCTTGAGGAAGTCGGCGAGCACTTTGGACTGACCCGCGAGCGCATTCGCCAGATTCAGGAAATCGCGCTGCGCAAACTGCGTTTGCGAATGGCATCCGCGGCGTGATTCGGCCAATGATCTGAATCGCGCTAAACGATTTCCATCGGGCACTGGGGCATGGCGTCAATGAACGCCTGCCCATATTGCTTCATCAGGATTCGATTATCCAAAACCACAACAATTCCTGAATCCGACTTCGTTCGGATCAATCGTCCCACCCCCTGTCGAAATTTGAGGATCGCCTCGGGCAGGGAGAATTCACCAAACGAATTTCCGCCTCGCGCCTCGATCGCCTCAATCCTTGCTTCAATCAACGGATGATCGGGAACAGCAAAGGGCAGGCGCGTTATAATGACATTGCTCAACGCCTCCCCTGGCACATCAACTCCCTGCCAGAAACTGTCTGTGCCGAACAGGACCGAATCCACATCCTCCTTGAATCTCTCGAGCATCACGGAACGGGGAGTTCCTGTGCCCTGGATGAAACAGGGAATTCCGAGTTCACGGAAAAACGGCTCCATGCGGTTTCCTATGTCCTGCATCAACTTATAGCTCGTGAACAGGACGAATGCCTTTCCGTGCGTCCTGCGGATAAACGTCTCAATCCAGTGCTGCAGGGCCGAAGCGTAGGTCGAATCGCGCGGGTCGGGCATGCGCTTGACCACAAACAGCTTCATCTGCCTCGCGTAATCGAACGGCGTTCCAACCTGCAATTGGATCGCTGATTCCGCACCCACCCGATGCGTAAAATAGTGGAGTGGTGAACTGCTGTTGGTGGCATCGGACTGCTTAGATGCGAGACGCCGCCGGCCTTGAGCTGGCATCGATTCCGCGGCTTCGGTTCCCTCACTGCTGGCCTGGCCCGCGCGCGTCGCCAGCGTTGCGCTGGTCATGATGATGGAGGTGTTGCTGCGGAAGAGCCTTTGCCGCAGGTATTCGGCGACGTCGACGGGCGCGGCATTCAGCGCAAGATTCCGCTGCGTTTTCCCCGAACGTTCAACCCAATACACGTGGCCGCGTGCGCTTTGCTCGAGGAACATGGCGACCTCTTCGCGCAACTCGGCCAGGCGAAGGTTGCATTCGCGGAGTTCTTCGCCGCTTTCCTTGTCATCGCTCAGCCGGATCAGTTCACTCACAGCCTCGCGCAAACTTTGCAACGGCAGCGTTACGCTATCCTCCACCAGTTCTGGCCGGCGCACCCGCAACTCGCTCCAATTCCGCAGCGCCGTGGCTCCCGGCCTGCGGTTGGCGGCCTGGTGAATCGTTTCGCACGCGTCCTCCACATTCCCAAAGAACCGCTCTGTCTCATCCAGCAGTGTTTCGACGAGCAGCGCCGCCTTCCCTTTGACCGTCGCAAGCAGGCCCTTTTTCGTCGTCGGATTCCACAATCGGTGCAGCGCATACCGCACCTGGCCGTTCGCGACGCTCAATCCAATGTGTTTCGAAGCCACGCTCTCCATCGTGTGCGCCTCATCGAAGATGACAAAGTCGTTCGGAAACAGAATGCCTTTGCTGTCGGCATCCTCGTCGCTCAGGCCGAGAAGGGTGAAGAAAAGCGTATGGTTCAAGACCAGCACATCAGAACTGAGATACTGCCTGCGGGCGCGCTGATAAAAGCAGACAGGATGATCTCGTGCAAAGTCGGATTGATAGCCGCATTTCTTGGACGAACAGAGCCCCTTTTCGGAACAAACCTGTGCCCAAACCTTTGGGTCGGGCTCGATCTCGAAATCAGACACGCTCCCGTTTTCGGTTGTTGCTGCCCAGCGTGCGATGCGGTTCAACTCGGCTGCCTCCGAGGAGGTAAAAAGATTTCCTGTCTGTTGCAGCGCTTTTTGAAGTCTGCGGGTGCAGAGGTAATTTCCGCGCCCTTTGAGCATGCAATAGCTGAATTGCAGGGGTTCGTCCATGGCGCCGAGCACAGACGTCAACATGGGCAGGTCCTTCTCGATCAATTGTTCCTGCAGATTGATCGTATGCGTGGACACGACGGCCTTCTTCTTGTTTTTGACCGCGAACAGGATGGCTGGAATCAGGTAGGCCAGGCTTTTGCCCACGCCCGTTCCTGCCTCAACCGCCAGGTGCTCACCCTCCTGGAGCGCCCGCGCCACTGCGAGTGCCATCGCCTGTTGCTGTGGCCGGTATTCAAAATTCCGGGCGCGCGACAGCACGCCTGTCGCCGAGAAAATCTTCTCGACCGTCGCGAGGTAATCGAAACCGGAGGGTTGAACTTCGACTGGCGATATCACCGCGCCCAATATGCCGTTCCGGCCGCCATGAGCGAAATAAAAACTCGCCCCAAACGTTCGGCAAACCCGTGCAAACAAGGGGTATTCCGCTTCAGCCGGGCAGCGTTCCGGCCGACACCTTTGTGCCATTCACATCGAGTACACGACGACAATGGAGCGAAAGAGAACAAGATCGGCGCTGAAGCATTGCCCGTTTCCGGGGCACGCGCTGGCTGCTGTACTGGCGGTGGGCCTTTCAGGTTTCACCACTTGGGGCGGACCTGGTCTCAGCGAATTGAAGGAGCTGAGCCTCGAAAGCCTGGCTTCGTTGCGCGTTGACACTGTTGTCGGGGCTGCGAAACACGAGCAAAAATTACGAGATGCACCGGCAAATGTGACCGTTCTTACCCGCGAGGAGGTTCAGTTGCATGGCTGGCGAACCCTCGGCGAGGCGCTTCGATCGGTTCCTGGCCTGGTTGTGACTCATGATCGCAGCTACAGCTTCCTTGGAGTCCGCGGATTCAACCGCCCCGGCGACTACAGCGGCCGCACCCTCATCACCGTGAATGGGCATCGGTTGAACGATGCCATGTTCGATAGCACCTCGGTGGATCGCGACTTCATTCTGGATATCGACCTGATCGAGCGCATCGAAGTGATCCGCGGGCCGGGATCGACGCTTTACGGCAACAATGCGTTTTTTGGAATCGTCAATGTGGTCACCCGCCGCGGCGCGACGATGGGCGGGGCCGAAGTTTCCGGATCGTATGGCACGTTCGACACCTACACAGGCCGCCTGAGTTATGGAACCCGGCTGACGAACGGGGTGGAGTTCCTGTTCTCGGGTTCCGTGTACGGGAGCGATGGAAATCCTCGCCTGTCATTTCCCGAGTTCTCACACCTGGACAATGGAATCGCCAGGAACATGGACGACGGCTGGTCGCGTAGCGCGCTTGGGCAGGTGAGCTGGAAGGCGCTGACGCTCGAGGTCGGTTATGTGGATCGCTTCAAACGCGTTCCCACGCTCGCTTACACGCTTCCTGAATCCCCGATCATTTTCAACGACCGCCGTTTCCGCATTTACGACGATCGCGCGTTCGCCAGCCTGAAGCTCGAACACACCTTTGAGGACGACTGGAAGCTCATGGCTCGCGTATACTATGACTACTATCGGTACGACGGCTATTACCCATCCGATTACGAGCCGGATGTGGAGGGAAATCCTTCGACGGTGAACTTCGACCTCGATCGTTCCCAGTCGTTTGGTGGAGAGATTCAGGTCAGCCGCGAGATTTACGACAAGCACCTTCTCACGCTGGGAGCAGAAGCGCGTTACGATTTTGATTTGACGCTGATCAATCGCGATCTTGCCCCCGCTGCGACTTATCTCAACACGCAGCAGGACGGATATTTCGCGGGGCTTTTCCTGCAAGACGAATTCCGCATCCTGCCCGAACTCACGCTGACTGCGGGCCTTCGGTATGATTATTACGCGGTCGGCGGCGAGACCTTGAATCCCCGCGCGGCGTTGATTTATCGCCCGTGGGATCCGGGAACCTGGAAACTGTTGTACGGAGAGGCCTACCGTGCGCCGAACGCCAGCGAGAATTACTACGACTGGCCGACCCCGCCGAGCAGCCTGGGCCTTGAACCTGAAACTGTACGCTCCTACGAAATCATCTACGAACACGAATTGGGACGCACCTGGAGAGCTTCCGCGGCTGTATTCCGAAACGAGCTGAAGAACCTGATCACCGACAGCGAGGATGGTTTCGCGAACATGGAAACCGCGACTGCCCAAGGCGTCGAACTCGGCCTCACGGCTTTTTACGAGAGCGGCATCCAGGGTCGCGCCAGCTACACGTTTGCGGACGCATACGACGATTCCGATTCCAGCCGCCTGGCCAACTCCCCCGAACATTTGGGCAAGCTCAACATCGCCGTTCCCATCTGGCGCAAGAAAGTTTTTGCTTCCGCGGAACTTCAAATCATGAGCAGGAGAAAGACTCTGGGTGGTCCGCCTGTGAACGGGCTCTGCCTGCTCAATACGACCCTCTTCAGCCGGGAGCTCCTGCCAGGACTGGATGCGTCCGTGAGTGTCTATAACCTGCTCGACACGCGTTACAGCGATCCTGCGTCGATGGAATTCGTCCAGCGCTCATTGCGCCAGGATGGCCGGCAACTGCGGTGCAAACTGACCTGGAGATTCTAGCGTGCACCTTACCCGCAATCCTGGTCGAGCGCTGCGCGCAGGACTTTTGCTCCTGCTGAGCGCCGGCCTGCTGCTGCCTTCGCTGCGCGGGGCTGAGCCGCGTTCTGCGGGCGAGTATCAGATCAAGGCCGTGTTCCTGTTCAATTTTACCAAGTTCATTGAATGGCCGGAGAAATCCTTTGCCAGCACGAACGCGCCGTTTGTCATTTCAATAGCGGGTGAGGATCCGCTTGGTGGAATCCTGGACGAAGTGGTGCGAAGTGAGATCGTTCGCGGCAGGGAACTCGTCGTGAAACGCGTCCGTGCCGGGGAACCCGCGCCTGATTGTCAAATTCTCTTCATCAGCCGCGCCGAGCGGGATCGGCTCGACGAGTGGGTGGCATCGATGAGCGGAAAGCCCACGCTGCTCGTCGCGGACTCGCCCAAGGCATTGGAACGAGGGGTCATGGTAAATCTCGTGGTTCGCGACAGCGTCCGGATGGAAGTCAATCCGGCTGCGGCGCAGACGGCGGGTCTGCAAATCAGTTCCAAGCTGCTGAACATTGCAACGGTTGTCACTCCGGCCCGCGGCAGTTCCCCTCGTTGAAATGCGCTCCTTCAAAGACCTGCCCATCCAACGCAAGCTTCTGCTGATGACGCTTGCGATTTGCGGCGCGGTTCTGCTTTCGGCGGCCGGTGCGTTGTTCGTGTTTCAAATGGTCACGTTCAGGTCTGCATTCCAGCGCGATACTGCAACGCTCGCTTCCATTGTCGCCAACAACAGCACCGCGGCGCTGGCTTTCAATGATCAGCATGCCGCCGAGGAGGTGCTTGGATCACTGATCGCCAAGCCCACTGTGCTCAGCGCCGCTCTAACAAGTCGGACAATGGCCCTGGATGCGCGGTTTCGCTCGCGCGATGACCTTGCTGCCTACCCGCCGCCGGGGGTTTACCGCTTCGTTGGCGGCGATCTTCTTTTCACGCAGCCTGTGGTCCTTGACGGCAAGGAAGTGGGGAAGCTTTACCTGCGGTCTGATTACCGCGGCGGGCTCTTGAAGTTGCTGCGTTTTTACGGATTGATCTCGATCGCAGTCGTCACCGTTTCCGTGCTCCTGGCTGGTCTTTTATCCAGCCGCTTCTGCCGCTTCATCACGGACCCGATCCAGAGCCTCGCTGCAACTGCGAGCACCGTGGGTGAAAGGCATGACTATTCCATGCGCTCGTCGGTGGCCAATCACGCCGACGAACTGGGAGCCCTTGCAGGAGCGTTCAATCGCATGGTGAGCCGAATTCAGGCGCAGGACGCTGCCCTGACACTTTCGCAGCAGAAGCTGGAAAGCCTAGTCAACTCGCTCGACGGAATTGTGTGGGAATGGGATCCCGCCCGTGCCGCCTTCGCGTATGTGAGCCGCCAGAGCGAACGCATCCTTGGCTATTCGCCAGAAGAATGGATTTCAGACTCGAATTTCTGGGAGCGTCATGTTCATCCCGAAGATCGCGTGGAAGCGGTGCAGCGATGCAAACAGGTGGTCGAGCTGCAGCAACCCTACAGTTACGATTACCGGATGATCTCTTCCGACGATCGCGTGGTCTGGATCCGGGAAAGCGGGGTCTTTGTCATCGAGCAGGACAAGCCCCTCAGTGTTCGCGGCATCCTCCTGGACGTAACCAGCCAAAAGGCTGCGGCTGCGGAGTTGAACCAGCTGCACCAGCAGCTGCTGGAAGCTTCCCGGCAGGCCGGCATGGCTGAGGTCGCGACTGGCGTGCTGCATAATGTTGGCAATGTCCTCAACAGTGTAAACGTCTCGGCGGGCCTCTTGCGGGATCGTCTCAGCCAATCGGAGCTGCGGACACTCAACCGCCTGGCTGCGCTGATGTCCGAGCAGAACGGCAATCTGGGTTCGTTCCTGACCGAACATCCGAAAGGACGGCTGATCCCCCAGGCCATTGTCCAGGTCTCGGGCCAGCTGTCGCGGGAACGGGATTTCTATGTCAACGAGCTCTCGCAGCTGGCGCGAAATGTCGAGCACATCAACGACATTGTGGCCATGCAACAAAGCTACGCGAGAATTTCAGGCGTGCTCGAGAGAATCGCCCTTGCGGACGCCGTCGAAGACGCGTTGCGAATTGAGCAGGCGGCGATGGAACGGGCTGGAGTGGAGGTCGTGCGCAACTTTGCTCCAGTACCGATTGTTACTGTCGATAGACATAAGACGTTGCAGATCCTGATCAATTTGATTCGCAACGCACGCATCGCGATGACTGAAAACCATACCGGCAGCCGCCGACTGACTGTCTCCATCGAGCCGATGGATCCGGGCGGCGCTCGCATTGTCGTGCAGGACACCGGCGTGGGCATACCTGCGCCAAACCTCACGCGGATCTTTTCGCATGGCTTTACCACCCGCAAGGACGGTCATGGGTTTGGGTTGCACATAGGCGCCCTCAATGCGCGGCAGATGGGCGGATCGCTGACTGCCGCCAGTGAAGGGGAAGGCCGCGGCGCGGTATTTACACTCACGCTCCCCCTGGAACCGAAAACTGAAAATGTTTTATGATGGAAGCCGCAAGACACACAGGACGGATTCTCATCATCGACGATAACCCGGCCATTCACGCCGACATTCGCAAGATCCTTCGCGGCCAGGATGCCGACAGCGCTGAACTGGAGATGACCAAAGCCCTGCTGTTCGACGAGGAGCCGGTCGATTCTGTTCGGACGAGCTTCCGCATCGATTCCGCCTACCAGGGACAGGAAGGCCTGGAGATGGTGAAACGCGCCATTGAAGAAGAGGAACCTTACGCCGTTGCTTTCGTCGACGTCCGAATGCCTCCTGGCTGGGACGGGGTCGAAACCATCGGACATCTTTGGAACAGCTACCCCGAGCTGCAGGTGGTGATCTGCACCGCGTATTCAGACTATTCGTGGGAGGAAATGATCCGGAAACTGGGCCTTTCTCCGAGCCTGGTCGTTCTCAAGAAGCCTTTTGACAATGTCGAGGTTCTGCAACTTGCCCATGCGCTCACGGACAAATGGCACCTCAACCGCCAATTGCGCTCGCAGCTGGACAACATGGACAACCTGGTGCGCCAGCGCACGTCCGAGCTCGAGACCGCGAACGAGCAGTTGAAGAAGGAAATCGCAGCGCGCATCGAAGCGGAAGGGGTGATGCGACTTTCTGAGGAGCGGTTTTCCAAGGCATTCCACGCGACGCCAATTCCATTGGCGATCCAATCGCTCGACACGGACCGGCTCATCGACGCCAACGAGTCCTTCCTGCAAATGCTTGCCGGATCCCGCGAGGACATTGTTGATCGTTCCCCTGACCAGCTGGGCATGTGGTTGGAGCGGGATTTCGGAAAGGAGCTGATTCAGACCCTTCGCCAGCAGCCCGCCATTCGGAATCGCAGTTGCGTGATCCGCAACCTGGACCGCCAACAGCGCCATGCGCTGCTCTCGGTTGAACCTTTTGAATCCGGTTCAGGGCCCCATCTGTTGATGATCATTCAGGACATCACCGACCACCTGAAACTCGAAAGCGAGCTGCGACAGTCGCAGAAAATGGAAGCGGTGGGCCAGCTCGCTGCGGGAGTGGCGCACGACTTCAACAACATTCTGACGGCGATCCATGGCCACACCTCCCTGCTGCAGGCGCAATTGTCCACGAACGCCACCCAGGCGCGATCATTGACAGTGATCTCCCTCGCGGCTGAACGGGCAACCCGCCTGGTCCGCCAGCTCCTGACGTTCAGCCGCAAGCAGGTGTTGAAGCCGCAGGTGCTGCAGTTGGATCAGGTCACTTCGAACATGGCCGAAATGCTGCATCACGTCCTCGGCGATCACATTTCGTTGAATGTCACCACCGAGCAAAACGTACCGCCCACGAAAGCGGATGTCAGCATGATGGAACAGATCATTCTGAACCTTGCCATCAATGCTCGCGACGCGATGCCTAGAGGCGGCACGCTCTCCATTCACGTTCATCGGACCACGCTCACCAGCGAAACGGTTCAGCGGCATGCCGACATCGTTCCCGGCCAGTACGTCTGTCTCGTGGTCAAGGATACGGGTTGCGGGATTCCCCCTGAAAACGTATCGCGTGTGTTCGATCCTTTCTTCACCACTAAGGAAATCGGCAAGGGCACAGGCCTTGGCCTCGCCACCGTTTACGGGATCGTCAAGCAACACCGCGGCTGCATCGACATTCAAACCGCGGTTGGCGAGGGAACGTCCTTTCACATCTATTTTCCCGCGTCGACCGAAGGATGGAGTCCTGCGACTCCTGTTGAGCATCCACCCACGACTGCGACGGGAAATGAATGCATCCTCCTGGTCGAAGATGAGGATATTGTCCGATCCATGGCAACATCGCTGTTGCGCGGGAGCGGATACACGGTCCTTGAGGCCTCATCGGGCAAGGAAGCGTTGCAGCTGTTTGATTCGCATCGTGACCAGGTGGCCCTGTTGTTCACCGACATCATGATGCCCGGCAACCTGCTGGGGGACGAACTCGCGACGCGCATCCGTGCCATGAAGCCTGGATTGCCCATCCTGTTCACGTCGGGTTACACGCCTGATCTCGCGAATGTTCAGCTGCGCAAGGACGCATGCTTCCTTTCGAAACCTTTCACTCCGACGCAGCTCCTGATGCAGGTGCGTACCTGTCTTGACCGGATGCGCGTGGAACCTGTAGCTCCGGCGTAGGCCTACTGTCCCGGGGTCGACTGCCGTTCCACGACGGCGATCTCCGCCCGATTCTTCGCCACGCTGGACGGCGGCAAACAACCCCTCCAGTTCACGCCGGGATAGATGATGGATCCCCGGCCGATGATGCTTCCGGGATTCAGGACGCAATTACAACCCACATCGGCTCGATCTCCCACGAGCGCTCCAAATTTCCGCAGCCCGCTATCGATCCGTTCGCTGCCTGCCTGCACCTGGACGTTTCCTGGCAGTGACCGGAGATTCGAAAGGATGACGCCTGCGCCAAGGTGCGCCTTGTATCCGAGGATTGAATCCCCCACGTAATTAAAATGCGGCACCTGGCCCCCGTTCAGAAGCAACGCATTCTTCAACTCGCTCGAATTTCCAATGACGCAGTCATCGCCTACGATCACGTTCTCGCGCAGATAGGCGTTGTGCCGGATCTGGCAGCTTTTCCCGATGATAGCCGGGCCCTTGATCATGGCTCCCGGTTCGATCACCGTGCCTTCCCCGATCATGACATCCTTCCCTATGAACGCCTCCCCTTCCACGCGCCCCAGAATCACCGGCTTCATATGCGCCGCGATATAGTCCTTGATCCTCTGTAATGCCTGCCAGGAAAAATCCACATCCTCGAAAATCGCGGCATGCTGCGTTTGAGAGAGGTCGAACAAGTCAGTCGGCTTGAACATGCGCGCAGTCTAAGCGGCGGATCAGCGGGAGAAACCAAAAACTTATCGCGAGTTCGGCACGGGTCGACGTTAGAAAAACCGCTGCGCGCTTTACAGCCGCCTCGGCTGAAGGGATTGTTTGGCAAACGCTGCAGGAACATGAAGGAAAAATACATCGCCGCGAAAGAGCGCTGGGCCAGGAAGATGGCTGGCAAACCGGCTTCCACATCGCCCCGCTCCGGGGAGCGCCTGCCTCCTGGCCAGAGGCAGGTCACGAACTTCCCGGTGCTTGATTTGGGAATCCGTCCCGATGTTTCTTTGACGGAATGGCGTCTCAAAATCGGAGGAAAGGTCGAAAACCCGGTTAATTTGACCTGGTCTGAGTTCATGGATCTGCCTCAGTTCAAGGATGTCAGCGACTTTCATTGTGTCACGACCTGGAGCCAGTTCGACATGGAGTTTGAAGGCGTCGCTTTTTTCACCCTCGCTGACCTTGTCAAACCGCTTTCTTCTGCCACTCACGTGTTTTTCAAGAGTTACGACGGCTATTCGACCAACAATCCCATCGACGTCTGCATGGATGATGACGTGCTGGTGGCTCATTCGTGGAACGGAAAGCCGCTGACTCCCGACCATGGCGGTCCCGCGCGTGTGATCATCCCAAAACGCTACGCCTGGAAGGGCGCCAAGTTCGTCCGTGAGATCACTTTCATGGATCAGGACATCCTTGGTTTCTGGGAAGTCCGCGGGTATTCGAACACCGCAGATCCTTGGAACGAAGATCGTTTTGCCAGGAACGATGATGTTCCACCTGGCTTCTTCACGTGACCTGTGCGGACCATTTACTTCGACTACAACGCCACCACGCCGCTCGATGCCAGCGTCCGGGACGCGATGATGCCGTTCTTCGGTACCATTTGGGGCAATCCCTCGAGCATTCATCACGTGGGCCGCACAGCACGCGCTCATCTCGACGAGGCTCGCGATCGCAGCGCTGCAATTCTTGGATGCAAGCCCAGCGAACTGATCTTTACCAGCGGCGGAACTGAAAGTGCAAATCTTGCCGTCTTCGGAGCGGCCAGGATGCTTCAGAAGAAGGGGCGCCACATCATCACATCGTCAATCGAGCATCACGCCGTCCTGCACTCATGTCGTTACCTCGCTGATCGAGAAGGCTTTGATGTCACGCTGCTGCCAGTCGATTCCACGGGCCGCGTTTCTCCTGCCGCTTTGCAGTCGGCTATTCGTCCCGACACTGTGCTTGTCTCGATAATGGCGGCCAACAATGAGGTGGGAACCATTCAGCCCGTTGCTGAACTCGGCGCTTTATGCCGCCACTTGGGCATCATCTTCCACACCGACGCCGTCCAATGGTTTGGAAAGCAGCCTTTCACAAACATTCATCAGTTCGAGGCTGATCTTGTTTCGATCTGCGCCCACAAGTTTCATGGTCCGAAGGGAGTGGGTGCCTTGTTCATCCGATCTCCTCTTCAGCCCGATCCCATCCTGTTTGGCGGCGGGCATGAAAACGAACGCCGCGCCGGAACCGAAAATGTCGCAGCTGTCGCCGGTTTCGTTGAAGCTCTGGAACGCTTCGTCCCTCGCCCCGTTTTTGATGCTTCTTTCCTATCGCCACTTTCCGAACGACTCATTCAGTCTGCTGAATCCATTCCGGGAGTTCACTTTGCAGGCTCTCGTGAACACCGCCTTCCCAACACGGTTTCGTTTGTCGTTGAGAACACAGACAGCATCGCCTTGATGGCAGGCCTGGATATCGAAGGTATATGTGCTTCAAGCGGCTCCGCCTGTTCCGCTGGTTCCCTCGAACCTTCGCATGTGGTTCAAGCTCTCGGTTTTTCTCCATCTCTCTCCAACGCTCTCGTCCGATTCTCGCTCGGACGCGATTCCTCTCTTCTCGAAGTTGAGCACGTCGAACAGGTCCTCCCCCACATCATCAGGCGCTCACAACGTCGTTAAAAGAGGTCCAAGAACCTGTGAACAGATTGTGGATGATGTCAACAAACCGGGTTTCTACCTATTGTGCTTTGTTGCTCAGAAAGTTCTTCGCAGGGCCGACATTGATCGTTACCCCGTCATTCCTTGACACCCCCAATTGTTTGCCTTATTCACACCCGATATTAAGAAGAGATTTGTACAGCTAAAGAATCATCTATTAAGCGACTCATGAACCTGACCATTGCTAAGGATCAAATCATCAACGGTCTGCAGGCTGTTCAGAATGTCGTCAGCTCGCGTTCTACGTTGCCTATCCTTTCCAATGTGTTGCTCAGGGCGGAAGGGGATCGTCTTGAACTCACCGCCACGGATCTCGACGTGACCGTGGTGTGCAGTGTGGAAGCGAAGGTAACGAAAGCGGGCGCAACCACGGTCCCGGTGAAGAAATTGTTCGGCATTGTAAGGGAATTAACGAATACGGACATCGAGCTGGAGGTGGATGACAAGAACACCACGAGCATTCGCTCGGGAGCGTCCTTCTATAAAATCAACGGATTGAGCGCGGATGAGTTTCCGCCATTGCCGAAGTTTAAGGATGACAAGAAGGTGACCCTGAATCAGGAAACCGCGAGGGGCATGATGAAGAAAACAGCCTTCGCAATGTCGACTGACGAATCGCGCTACGTGTTGAATGGAATTTTCCTGAGCCTTAAGGATCACAAGGTCACAATGGTGGCAACCGATGGCAGAAGGCTGGCCATGGTGGACGAAGAAGTGGATGTATCGGAGCAGAGCCAGGGTGAATTCATCATCCCATCCAAAGCGGTGAGCGAGCTGAACCGCCTGTTGCAGGAAAAGGGAGAAGTAGAAATTCGATATGCGGAAAATCAGGCGTCGTTTTCGCTCAGAAATGAACAGGGATTCAACGTTCTGATCATCACAAAGCTCATCGAAGGCAACTATCCGAATTACCGCCAGGTGATCCCGAATGAAGTGAAGGAAAGGGTAGCGCTGGGGAGGGAGGAATTTTTGCACGCGTTGAAGCGGGCAGAAATCATGACGAGCGAGAAGTCCAACTCCGTGAAGTTGAGTTTCGGAAAAAACAACCTCGCGATTACCGCCAATTCACCTGAAGTGGGCGAAGCGCGCGAAAGCCTTGCGATCAACTACAAGGGCAAGGAAATGGCGATCGCTTTTAATCCCAAGTACCTGATCGATCCCCTTAACGCGCTTTCCAATGATGAGATCTACATCGAACTCATTGATGAACTGAGTCCGGGCGTCGTAAAAATTAATGGCCCGTTCCTGTATGTCGTGATGCCGATGAGACTGACCTGATCGCGCTGCAGGGCCCCTACATCTGTTCCAAAGTCTCAATCCCTAGGGTATCCAGCCCCTGCTTCAGAACGCGCGCCGTAAGGTCACACAAGAGCAGCCTGCTGGTCCGTGTAGGCCCTTCACTTTTGAGAACGGGACAGTTTTCGAAAAACCCGGTGAATTGGCCGGCAAGGGCGTACAGGTAGTTGCAAAGGAAATTGGGGCGCAGTTCGTCGACAACTGCTTCAAGGGTGATTCCGAAATTCAAGAGGTGCTTGGCCAGGACAAGTTCTTCAGGTGCCTCCAACGTGAGATTCGAAACATCAAACTCATGGTTCGCCGGCAAATCCGCCTTGCGGAAAATGCTGCGGATCCTGGCGTAGGCGTATTGAAGATAAGGGACAGTGTTGCCGTTTAAAGCCAGCATCTTGTCCCAGCTGAAGACGTAATCACTCTGCCGGTTTGGCAGCAGGTCGGCGTATTTGACAGCGCCAATGCCCACCACCCGCGCTATCTCCCTTCTGTGAGCTTCAGGCAGGGCAGGACTTTTTTCTGAAACCAGGGCCAATGCTCGCTCCTCAGCCTCATCCAGCAACTCACCAAGCTTGACGGTTCCGCCAGAGCGCGTCTTAAAAGGCTTTCCGTCCTCGCCCATGATTTTACCGAAGCCGACATGGACGAGTTTCACTTTCCGCGCAACCTCGGGCTGCCAGCGGCTGAACGTGAGGAACAGCTTTCGAAAATGCGGGGCTTGGCGGTCATCCACCACGTAGATGATTTCATCGGGCGACCACGTCTTCATTCTATAGTCAATGGTCGCGAGGTCGGTGGTCATGTAATTGAATCCGCCATCGCTTTTCCGGACCAAGGCAGGATCCGCAATCCATTCGCCATCGCGATTGACCAGAAAAGGATCCTCTTTCGCAGGCAATGAGCCATCACTGAACACAGCAACCGCGCCCTCGCTCTCCCTTGCGATGCCCCGCTCCATCAAGTCAGCCACGACGTTGCCGAGCCAGGGATTGTAAAAGCTCTCACCCAGCGCGTGGTCGAAGTTCACACCCAGCCGTCCATAGATCGCGTCAAACTGAACCTGGGACAGGCGGATCATTTCCTTCCAGATCGCAACATTTTCGGCGTCGCCCCCCTGCAATTTCACCAACTCCTGCTTAGCTTCCGCGAGGCGTTCAGGGCTGGCGTCGCATTCGGCGTTGACGACCTGATAAAGCCGCTCCAGTTCGGCGATAGGATCCGCTTCGAGGGCGGCGCGATTCAAAAGCTGTTTCCATCCGAGCAGCAACTTGCCGAACTGGGTTCCCCAGTCGCCGATATGGTTGTCGCTGATCGTTCTGTGCCCGAGCAAGCGGAAAACCCGCTGAAGCGCATCCCCGATGCCAGTGGAGCGGATATGGCCCACATGCATCGGTTTGGCCACGTTGGGCGAGCTGAAATCGATGACGATGGTGCGTGGCGCCGAAGGCTTGGTGAAGAAGAAGTGTTCGCCACGCGCAGCCGATCGCAATGTTTCAATAACGGCATCGTTCTTCAATCGGAAGTTTAGAAACCCGGCACCCGCAATCTCAACCGTCTCGCACCAAGCTGAGACTTCGAGACGGCTGACGACGTCGGCCGCCAGCTGGCGCGGATTCATTTTGCGGGCCTTCGCAAGGGACATCAGCGCGTTCGACTGGTAATCGCCAAACTTGGGATCGCATGGGCGCACGAGGACGGAGGAGATGTCGGCATCCGGCAGGACAGATTGCACGGCTGCTTGCAGCGCAGACTCAATTTGCTTGTGAGGTAACACGGGAAACGAGATTCAAGGGTCAGGTTTGAAGTTTCAAGCCTGGAACAGGAAGGGAAAGGGACGAAACAGCGCTCCGCTGGTTCAAGAACGCAGGGGAAAAATCCTAACGCTTACCGTGGTCGCGGATGATCTTGAGCATCGATTCAGCGTCGGGAGCCTGTTCAAGGGCCTGGCGGAATTCAGCCTTGTGCAGGAGCTTGGCGATGTTCGCGAGAGTGTGCAGATGCTTTTGGAACTGACCTTGAGGAACGAGGAACAGCATCACCAGGTTCACTGGCTGATTGTCGAGGGCATCGAAGCTCACGCCTGTCTTTGAACGGCCAAGGGCGCCAACGACTTCATAGATCAGATCCGTGGAAGCGTGCGGAATTCCAATGCCAAAGCCGATGCCAGTGCTCATCGAGGACTCGCGCTTTTTGACGACGGCAGCGATCGCGTCGTGGTGCTCGGGTTTGATCCGCCCCGTGGCGACCAGGGTGTTGATCAGCTCGTCGATGGCCTGCCACCGATCCGTCGCTTTGAGATCGGTGAGGATCTGATCACTCGTCAAAATGTCGCCTAAATCCATAGGGTCGTAATTTTCCGCTTTCGCATTTCGCCTGAAGCGAGCGGGCTTATCAAGACAGAATTCAACCGCACAAGTGCGGAATACATGCGTAATAGTCCTACATCCAGCTGCCGAGTCGCCGCACGACGTCCTCCGTTCCCGCAAGCCACCAGAGCAGCGCCGTCGTCACGTGAATACGATTCGCGAGCAGTGGCACTCCCACGAGTAGCACGATCACGTTGCCGAGAAAGATGACCACTGCGGAAAAGAGATAACCCTGGCTGGTGATGTCGGACTGTCGGGTTTGAAGAACGTGGCCCGTGAGGCTGACGTGAAACGCGTAGGCGCCGCCAAGGGCCAGGTGGAAACACATGAGGTAGGGTTGCCAGTTCCAGATGAAGTCGCCCACAACGAAGACCAGCACCGTCAAGGCCGCGTATAAGGGGAAAAAGTAAGGTGCGAGCGCAATCAGGAAATTGGTTTTCGTGATGATGACGTGCCCGCCCGTCGAACTGGTTTTGAACTTCTTCACCCGCCCGCCAAACAACCATGTCCAGAGTGCGTGCGTGAGTTCATGCCCAAAGACGTAGACCCACATAGGCCGCGGCAGCAAAACGTAAATAATGATCCAGCAGGCAACGCCAGCCAGAAACGGCACCCACGTTTCATCGGCGGCGCCGCTTTGCCGAATGACACGCAACGCGGCAGTAGCGGCGCCCGCGCAGACCGGGAGCAGGCAGATGGCGACGACGAGCTTGAACCATTTCGGCATCTGCAGACCCATAAACAAAACGGGCACGGCAGTGTCGATTCCAATTTCATTTCTCAGCGGCCGGGGCGAGGGCCGAATCACCCGGAATAGTCGTCTTCAAGTCTGGTGCGGAGAGGCCCAGGAGCTACAATGCTTCCGCTTTGAGAATTCGATACTTCTTTTTGGTGACAATGCTGTTTCTCGCAGGCGCCTGCGCGTCGCGCGCGGCCCTTTCCTGGCATTGGACGAGCACGCCGTCTGACCCGGCAATTTCCAACTCAATCGCCATTGGCATGAATGGCGCCATCAACGCATATAACACCTACGCGAACTATTCCGGCAGCGTCCCGGTCAACTACAATTCCGGAGTTCCCACGGCGCAGGCAAGTTATCAGGGGTGGGTGACGTTCGGTGGCTCGCGCAGTTTCCGGGTGGCGCTGCATGAAATGGGGCATTGGATGGGAGCAGGCACCTACAACACGTGGAACAACCTGCGTGATGGCAAATGGATCGGCACGTACGGCAATGCAGCAATTCAGGCGTTTGACGGGCCGGGCGACCGCATAGGGGCCGATGCCAGTCACTTCTGGCCGTACGGCTGGAACTTCGACAACGAAGCCATCAATCCCGAACGGCATGTGGCGCTCATCGGCGCGATGCGGCGGGACATGGGACTCTCGGATTCAACGATCGGCATGGTCCCGGGAACCTATCGGTTGCGAAACCGCGCCACGGTCAAGATGCTCGACAACGGCGGAAACAACGCGGAGGGCGCCCCTCTGGTTCAGATGGACAACAGCGCCGCCACCAGCCAGCGATGGACGATCACCTTGCTGGCCGGAGGCTATTTCACTCTCCAGAACGTCGCGAGCGGCCGCAATCTGGACACGCTTGGAGTGTCGACCAACGGCGCACCCATCGTGTTGTCAGCGCCGGGCACCAACTTCAGCCAGCAATGGCAGGTCGTGGCGAGTGATTCCGGCTTTTACCGCATCGCGAATCGAGCCACGGGAAAGTATCTCGATGCCGCCAACCAACAAGCAAGCGGGGCCGCAATTCAAAGCTGGGGCAGCGACCTCTCAGGCGATCAGGAATGGAAATTCGTCAGCACGTCCGTCGTGAACCTGCCAGCCCCGGGCGCTATCTCGCAGGGTCAGCCTGCCACGGCAAGTTCCACTGAATCTGGAAACGATCAATGGGAAGGAAACGACGGCGCGCCTGCAACCCGCTGGGCGGCCTCCAGCGGATCGTTTCCGCAGTGGTGGCGTGTCGATCTTGGATCGGTGCAACCCATCACGAAAGTGGTGATCGATTGGTATAACGCTTCGCCGCGGGCGTACCGTTACAGAATCGAAGTGAGCAGCGACGACGTGAACTACACCGTAGTCGCCGACAAGACAGGCAACAACGTACAGGGAACCACCACGGACCTTGTGTCGGCCACTGGGCGTTATGTTCGTGTCACAATTACCGGCGCCACGGCGGGTTGGGCTGGACTCTGGGAGGTGCGTGTGTTCAATGACACAGCTCCCCTGGAACTCGCGTCGCAATATCGACCCGCCACCGCGAGCAGCTCGTTGACAGGGAATCTCCCCGTGAACAGCAATGACGGCGACCCGGCGTTTACTCGCTGGACGGCCTCGAGCACTGCGTATCCACAATGGTGGCGGGTAGACCTCGGAACAGTGCAATTGATCAGCAAGGCGGTGGTTCAGTGGCTGGGCGCCGGCTCGCGCGCTTACAAATATCGCATTGAAACCAGCACAGATGACGCGACATGGACCGTGCTGCTTGATAAAACCGGCAATACGGCCACAGGAACCACGACCGACCAATTTTCAGCGTACGCGAGGTACGTCCGTGTCACGGCAACCGGAGTCGCGCCGGCCGGAAGCGCCGCGGCGTTCTACGAGTGCCAAATCTACAGCCGCTCGTTATCGCCCTGGACCAGTGCGGACATAGGCGATCTGCAGGCGCCGGGATCGTCCAGCATCTCGAATGGCGTTTTTTCGGTGGCGGGCTCCGGCTCGGACATAGGCGGCACCTCGGATGAATTCCATTTTGTTTACCAACCAGTCGCGGGCGACTTTATCATCAGCGCGCGCGTCACGGCAAGTGACAATACGAATCCATGGGCGAAGGCAGGGTTGATGATTCGGGAAAGCACAAACGCAAACTCAAGATACGTGCTCCAGTTTATCACGCCAGAAAATGGAATCGCCCTGGATGCGCGCCCCGGCACGGGCGACGAAACCGAGCATCTCGCATCGGAAGCACTGGTATCGATTCCATACTGGCTTCGCCTCGCTCGCTCTGGAAACACGGTGACCGCGTACCGCTCTGCCAATGGAGTCAATTGGTTGATGCTCGGCAGCACAGCAGTCGCGTCGAGTGGCAACAGCCTTGTTGGCCTTGCCGTGAGCAGTCGCAACGATGGGGTGGTGAACACCTCCATGTTCGATAAGGTCGCCATCACGCTGCCGCTGGTTCCAGGGAATGTCGCAGGATTGATCGCGACGGGCGGCAACCGCTCAATCGGTCTCCAATGGACCAGCGCCATGAACGCGGCGTCGTATACCGTGAAGCGGTCTCCCATGAGCGGCGGGCCATACGCCACCGTGAGCTCGGGCGTCACGGGAAATGTTTACGTGGATTCAAGCCTGACCAATGGCGTCACGTATTACTACAGGGTGAGCGCCAGCAATGCGGATGGTGAATCGGTCGATTCGCCCGAGGCAAGCGCGACAGCCAATGTGGCGCCAGCGCAGTTGCACGCATGGCTTAAGTTCGATGAAGCCGCAGGCATGATTGCCGCGGATTCGGCTGGCAACGGATGGAATGGAACCCTTGTGAACTCCCCCGTGAGAGCGGCCGGTTACGCCGGCAACGCCGTGAACCTTGCGAGCGCCAACAGCCAGCATGTGACGTTGCCGGCGGGCATCCTCACGAATCTTTTCGACTTCAGCATCAGCGCCTGGGTGCGATTGAATTCACTGAGTTCATGGACGCGCCTTTTTGATTTCGGCACCGGAACCTCCGTGAACATGTTCCTTACTCCGCAGAACGGCGCCAACAATGCCGTTCGATTCGCCATTACAACCAGCGGTGGTGGTGGTGAACAGGTCATCAACGGCGCGGGCCCGCTGCCGGTCGGCGTGTGGAAGCATGTGGCTGTTACAGTGAGCGGCTCGGAGGGAATTCTCTACATCGATGGAATTCCTGTCGGAACCAACAGCTCCCTGAGCCTGAAGCCGGCGCACCTCGGTTCAACCACGTTGAACTACCTCGGCCGTTCGCAATACAGCGATCCCTATCTGAATGGATTGATTGATGATTTTCGCATCTATCGCGGGACGCTGACACCCGGCGAAGTGGCGACTTTCCTTACGCCCCTCGCAGCCCCTGCCGCTCTGACAGCAGCCGGCGGCTACGGCTGGATCGAGTTGCAGTGGGAAGCCGTGGCTTCGGCGACGGGATACAATGTGTTTCGATCTGAAAGTGAAGGCGGACCGTACGAATGGATCGGATCCACGACTTTCAACGCGTTCACCAACGGCGGGCTCGGGCAGGGGTTGCCGTACTTTTATGTGGTGAACAGCACGAACGCAGCGGGCGAAAGCCCCCTGTCTGCGGCTGCAGGAGTGGTTACTGCGATCGCGGCGCCGCCAGCGATAACGGCAAACCGGTCAGCAGGAAACCTTCAGCTCGAATGGCCTGCCGGAAATTTCGGATGGCGGCTGGAAATGCAAACCAACAGCGCCAACGCGGGGATAGGCACTAATTGGATTAGCGTGGAACTCTCGACGTCGACCAATCGAATGGTGTTGCCCGTCAGTCCTGAACCCGGGAACGTTTTCTTCCGGCTGGTTTATCCGTAAGACAGCCGGATGGAGTTTCGCAGCTCTTGGCAAATGCATTTGCAGACCAGGTCGGGTCGGCGCTATGGTGAACGCGCATTGTGATAACGGATTGGAATATTCAGTCGCGCGGGCACGGCTGCGAAGCTTGCGGCAAAACGTTCGCAGACCAGGAATCCTATCACACCGTCCTTGTGGACGAAAAAGCCGGTCTTCGCCGATCCGATTTCTGCGCGGGTTGCTGGCAGGAGAAAATGGCTGGTGCCCGCAGTGACCGCTTTGTCTCATGCTGGCAGGGAGTCTACCAGGCGCCTCCTCCTCCCACGGAAACCATCAAGAAAGAAACAGCTGAGACTCTGCTGCGAAAACTGATCGAATTGAACGATCCGGAGTACATGCCCGCGGGGTACATCCTTGCCGTGATGCTGGAACGCAAACGATTGTTGAAGGTGAAGGAACAGATTCGGCGCAACGGCCAACGCATCTTCATTTATGAACACCCCGCCTCGGGTGATGTGTTCACCATAACCGATCCCGATTTGCACCTGGACCAGCTTGAAAAGGTGCAGCGCGATGTAGCCCACCTTCTCGAACACGGGTTCGCCGCGCAAGCCGCCGCACAAAATCCCGATACACCGGCGCCGTCAGCTGACCCGCAGAATCCTGCTGCAACGGAAGAACATGGCGAATCCGGTCGGCCGGAATCATTGCAACGTGGCTGATTACGACCAACTCGAGGCTAAACTCGGATATCGGTTTCGCGATCCCCAACTGCTGAAGCTGGCCCTCACGCACCCTTCGATCGCGCATGAAATCGGGCACAAGATCGAAACCAACCAACGCCTTGAGTTTCTCGGTGACGCCGTGCTGCAGTTGGTTTTGACGAGTGAACTTTTCACACGCTTTCCTGAATACGAGGAGGGGCCGCTGACGAAAACCCGCGCGAGAATGGTGAACCGGCGCGCGCTTGCCGATCACGGACGCGAGATAGGCCTGGGAAGCCACCTGCTGGTGAGCCGCGGCGAGGAGTTGCATGGCGGGCGCGATCGTCAATCGGCGCTGGCGGACGCCTATGAAGCAGTGCTAGGCGCGGTGTTCCTCGATGGCGGATTCGAAGCCGCACGAGAGGTTGTTCTTGAGCAGTTCAAAAAATGGCTCGGGTCGGGGGCCGCGACAACCGTGGTTGATAATCCTAAAGGGGAGCTGCAGGAATTCTTGCAGGCGAACTCGAGCGAGTCACCGCAATACCACGTGGTTTCCGCCACCGGACCTGATCACGATCGAGTATTCGAATGCACGGTTCATCACGGAGGCATGGAACTGGCACGAGGCAGCGGACGGAGCAAAAAGGCGGCGGAAAGCGAGGCCGCAAGGCACGCGCTCGAAAAGTGCCGCGAAGGATTGCCGCACGCTCCGTGCGGGGATGAAAACCCGCAGTGAATTTCTTTTTTGGGTTTCCGCTTGTCAGGCCAAAATCACGGTCCTAAGTTGAGGCCACACAGCGCCTGAAATTTTGGAATGATTGAATTGGTTCAGTTTCCGTGGAGTCCCTTCTGCATCGTTCAGCGGCGAATCCTGGAATTCTCGCGCGTCCCTTTCAAGATCCTCAACATTGCCTACGGCGATCGCTCTCTCATCTGGAAACTCACCCGCGAGCAATATTACGGCGTTCCGATTGTTCGCGACGGACGTCACGTCGCTTTTGAATCGGGGGAGGATTCCCAGGACATCGCCAAATATTTGGATCGCAAGCTGAAGCTGGATCTGTTTCCCGCGGAACTCGAGGGTGTTCAATCGATTCTGTGGCGCTACATCGAAGGTGAAATCGAAGGCTGCACGTTCCGGCTCGATGACGTCTACTGGCGCGAGTTGGTGCCCAAGGCCGACCAGGCGGCGTTTGTCCGCCACAAGGAACGAAAGTTTGGGCGCGGCTGCCTGGATCAATGGCGCGAGCAGCAGGATGCCTGGCTGAAGCGCCTCGAGGTAGGACTCCTTCCGTTCGAACAGATGCTGGAGCACAATCGTTTTCTCCTCGGCGATAAACCCAGGTTTGTTGACTTCGACCTTTTCGGGATGCTGGGGAATTTCCTCTATTCGGGGCACTATCGCCTTCCCAAGGCACATCCGAAGATTAAACGCTGGTACCGCCTGATGTCCGACATTCAATTTGACCCGCCGCGCTCGTGAAAAATTACATACTCGACACAAACGTCCTTCTCCACGACCCCCACTCCCTGCTGAATTTCGAGGAAAACAACGTCCTTCTGCCCATCGAAGTCATCGAAGAGATTGACCGCTTCAAAAGGGAATCAAGCGAGCTGGGCCAGAACGCGCGGACCGTTTCGCGAATGCTCGATTCGTATCGTGGCGATGGCAGCCTCAGTGCGGGAGTGAAGCTGCCGAATGGCGGCAAGCTGAAGATCGTTGTCGAGAAAGATGGCCAGGCGAACGGCAATGGCAACGTACAACTCTTTCACGGCGATTCCGTGGATAACCGCATTCTCGCGATGGCTTCCGCTGTGCAAAAGGCGCAGCCGAAGAACCCAGCCGTTCTGGTCAGCAAAGACATCAACCTGCGCATCAAGGCGGATGCGATCGGGCTGCAGGCGGAGGATTACGAGACAGATCGAGTCTTCATCAAGGATCTCTACACAGGGATGCTGGAAATGCCCGCTACAGCGGAGCAGCTCGCCGCCTTCCGCGCGAAAGGGGAACTTGAGCTTCCCGCCGGCAGGAAATATTTTCCGAATGAATATTGCACGCTGACGGATGAAACCAATCCGAAGCGGACAGCGCTGACGAAGGTCGATGCCTCGGGCACGCGGCTCATTCCGATTGTCGACTGTCGCGAAGGTGTCTGGGGAATAAAGCCGCGCAACCGCGAGCAGCATTTCGCGTTTGATGCGCTGCTCGACGACCGCATCAAGCTGGTCACGCTCATGGGCAAGGCGGGAACCGGCAAGACTCTGCTCGCCATGGCTGCCGGGTTGAAGCGCGTGGTGCATGATCGCGAGTTCCGCCGCTTGATCGTCGCGCGCCCGACAATCTCCATGGGCAAGGAACTCGGATTCCTTCCAGGCTCGCTCGAGGAAAAACTGGCGCCCTGGATGCAACCGATCCACGACGCGCTTGAGATGTTAAGCGACTTGAACATGGGCCAGGAGCATCGGCGCAGCGGAGACCTGATGCGTTCGGGCAGCATCGTGGTTGAGGCGCTCAGCTACATTCGCGGACGCAGCATCGCCAATCAGTTCATGGTCATCGATGAGGCGCAAAACCTCACGCCTCTCGAGGCGAAGACGATCATCACGCGCGTGGGACACGGGACCAAAATCATCTTCACGGGTGACCCTTACCAGATCGACAACCCGTATGTGGACTCATCCTCGAACGGGTTCAATTACATCGTGAGCCGTTTCCGTTCTGAAGCTGTCGCCGCGCATATCGAACTCCAGAAGGGCGAACGTTCGGAGCTGGCCGAACTGGCAGCGAATATCCTGTAGAAAGCTAAGCTGTTGCTCCCATTACCCTGAGCAACAGCAGCCCCGATCGAGCAGCGATATCCCGGCTGAGCCCGTTAAACGAGCCCGATCCCAAGCATGCTCCACCGCGAGCCACGGCTTATACGCATCAAATTGGCAAATCTTTCAAAGAAGTTTGCAGAACAGGGGATTTGCTGGATTCCGATCAACGCCCTTCCTGCTGGTTCTTTTGCAGCGAAACCAATTTCGCTTCCGCCGCAGCCAGGGCGCGGCACATCTCCGTGACGCATGAATACCGTTGCCGCAGGTCCGGGTGGCACGCTTTGACGATGATGCCATTGAGCAGTGAGAACTCCTCCACGCTGCGGCTTTCCACCATCGATGAAGAAATCTCGGGGAACTGCGACGCGGGATTTCCAGTGCTCAAAACGTAAAGGACCATGCCCAGTGAATAGATATCTGCCTGGACGGTTCCTGGAAGTTCCGGGAGTGGCGGCATGTAACCTGGAGTGCCCACGATACTTCGTTGTTCATCTGCACGACGGATTTCCGCAATGAGCCCGACATCGGCCACCTTTGGCTTGGCGTCCACGAAGATGATATTCTGGGGCTTGATGTCGCGGTGCGTCAAACCCTGGCTATGAAGGAAATCCAGAGGTTCGCAGAGCATCAGGCCGAGGCGAATGCAATCGATAGCCGGCAAGCGGCTGCGATGCAGCCCTGCGCGGAGATTCACCAGGTCGCGCGGCTTGTAGCGGTTGGGGTCGCCGCGCCAGTCGGGCGTGACGCTGTCGCCCAGTTCCATCACGTAGTAGAAATACCCTTGAAGCTTTTCACTGACGTGGGTGACCCGCAGGAGGCCGGGGTGCTGGTCCGAAATCCGGCGGTACAAATTCACGCCCTTGAATTCCCGTTCATACGGTTCTGTTCGCTGATCGAAGCGGGCCAGGTAAACCACCTTGAGCGCTTCCCAAGGACCCGAGCCTTTCCGAGCCAGCCACACTTTTCCATAGGCGCCCTCTCCAAAAGGCTTCGGCCAGAGCTCATATCCAGGCACATGCGGCTTCGGCTCCACTGGCTCAACGGCGGCTGCCGCAGTCGTCAACGAACGTTCCGCAAACAGGTGGACGCGATTGGCAAGAGCCCAGGCCATGGCCGTCGGAACCTGGGCCAGCACGACAATCATCCACGGAAACCAATAGTTCGAGGCGTGGCTCGCTATGATCGCGCTCGCGCCGAGGACCACCCCTGCCCCCACCCCCGTCACGAGGATCCATTTCCATCGGCGTTGCCATAACGTCGCCCCGAGACCGAGGCCAAAGAGCGCGATCAACCATGCCTCAATCCATCCCGGAAGACGCTGCAATCCTTCCTGACGCTTCAGGTTCAGGAATTCCGTGATCAGGATTTCGACGCCCCCCGTGGTTTCGCCCGTCCAACGGCTGAATGGCGTCAGGAATTCGTCGCGTTCATCGCCACTTAACGAGGTCCGCGGATGCGATCCGATAAATACGATTTTGTCCCTGTAAAAACCCTGGGGTTGCGACAACGCGAAGCGATAGCTCAATTCATCCCAGGTATTCTGGCCGTAGTAGCGCAGCCACAGTTCGACAGGCTTCAGCAAAGGAGGCGCTCCTGAAGCCGTGGCAGCGACAATCGGGAGGCTTGGATAAGGTCCTGGGGCGGGAAACGGCCAATGCCGCCGAACGATTCCGTCGACGTCCGGATCCAGCCAGGCAACGCCCCAGTTCGTGCGCGACGCGGAAAGGAACGGCTCGGCCGGGACGACGGGGCGGGCTCCAGCGATCTCAGGGTGCGTGACGCGGGCTTGCTCCGCCATCAGAACCATCGCCCTCTGCCGGCGCATGGCCGCAGCCAAAGCAGCGTCGGTTTCCGGATTCCGGGGCGCTCGAAAGAAGGCATCGAAGACCACCAGCGCGCATCCATCATCTGCAAGACGATTCAGCAGGCTGGCGTGAAGTCCGCGATCCCAAGGTTCGCCGCGCACCTGCTGATAGAAATCATACGCCTCGTTGTCGAGCTGGATGAGAACGATCTCAGTCTTCGGTGCACGTGACCCAAAGCGGAAAAGGTAATCGTAGCTCCCATGGATGAATCCCTGCCCAGCGGGTGTCGCCCACAAGAGCAAACCGACAAAGACAACCAGCCCGCCACCAATCGCGGATCTAACGGTCGGGCTGGTGGATCTCAAGTTCACGAGAGATCAATAACCCCTGCGGGCGCAAACGCAGGAACCCGAATTGAACGATCGCAGTTCAGCATGAGGGGCGCTGTCACGCCGGCTTCGATGTCCGTAAAAGATCTTGAACGATGGCAACGGAAGACGAGGTTCCCAATCGGTCGGCACCTGCGTTGATCATCTTCGAGGCGGTTTCCAGGTCACGTATGCCGCCTGAAGCTTTCACCCCGAACTTCGGACCCACCGTGGCGCGCAACAGCCGCACGTCCTCGACCGTTGCCCCGCCCGGGCCGAAGCCAGTCGAGGTCTTCACGAAATGAGCACCGCTCTCGAGAACCAGCTGGCACGCGCGGATCTTCTGTTCCCCGTCCAGCAGGCCTGTTTCCAGGATGATCTTGACCGGCCGTTCATCCGCAGATTCAACCACGTCGCGCAGCTCCCGCAGGATCACGGCATCGCGTGCATCTTTGAGATGGCCGATGTTCATCACCATGTCGATTTCGTGGGCACCGTCATCGATCGCCGCTTCTGCCTCAAAACGCTTCACATCGCCCGCCATGGCGCCGAGTGGGAACCCGACCACGGCCACCACCTGGATGTTCGTATCTTCCAGCAAGGAACGGGCATGTTCGACGTGAGATCCATTGACGCAGACGCAGCGGAATCCGAAATGCCGGGCTTCAGCGCAAAGGCGCTCGATATCCGCGGATGTGGCATCCGCCTTAAGCAGAGTGTGTTCGATATGAGCCGCCAGTTGGGCTGCGGAGAGAGCGTCTGTTCCCATGGCCAAAAACTGATTGATCCGTTCACCGAGGTCAACGTCCATCAAAAACCCAGCAGCCGCTTCCAATGTGGCCAGCGTTTGGCCGCCGGAGTGCCGACTTGCAGTTGGCTTCCACCTACTGACGAGCCGACCACGTTCCGGTTGAACCGTTATGCCCGATTCCACGAGGGCTGTTTCAATTGAGCCCGCAATTCAAAAATGGTGCGGTAAGACTGCAAGTCGGCGCTCCGGTGTTGTTGTAAGGCTCTGAACGGGTAGCCGGGTCCACCCTCGACTCCAAGCGTCACGGCGCGTAAGCTGCGCCGGCGATGGACATGAATCTTTTGGTTGAAGGGCTGATCCAATATATCGGCCTCGTGATTTTGCTCACCTTCCACGAGTTCGGGCACGCGTGGATGGCGCTGAAATGCGGAGATGATACCGCCAAGCTTCAGGGGCGGGTGTCGCTTAACCCGCTGGTTCACATCGATCCGATCGGGACAGTGGCCATTCCACTGTTTGCCCTATTCCTGTCGATGCAAGGGTCGGGATTAGGGAGTTTCCTTATTGGTTGGGCGCGTCCCGTTCCTGTGAATCCGTACAATCTCCGCAATCAGAAGCTGGATGACATCCTGGTGACGCTGGCCGGGCCGTGGATGAACGTCTTGCTGGCCATCGCGCTGATCGGCTTGGGCCGGCTTTTCCTTTTCGCAGGCATTCCTGTCGCCGTTGAAGTTTGCCTGGGCTGGGCGTTCATCAGCCTGCTGCTCTGTTTTTTCAATCTGCTGCCTATTCCGCCCCTGGACGGTTCGCAGGTGGTTCGCTGCCTCTTAAACATCAGCTACGAGGCATACTACCAAATGGCACGCTACGGTTTCATTGTCTTGATCATCGTTCTGCAGATCCCGGCGGTTCGCCAGGTCATAGCCTTCCTGAGTGATCGATCGTTTGTTGCAATAGCCCGAGTATTTGGGTTCGTCGGGGGCTGAACGCAATCCCCACGGTTGAATTCGGGGTCGGATCAATCACGGACGTCTGGCATTTCAAGGCTACCTGATCCAAGGTATCCAGAGCAATACTACCCACTTTGGTAGCTAGGCAGGGAGAGCCTCGCTGGTAGGCTGCCACTGTTTTCTGCTTAACAACCCAAACCAACTCCGCATGAAAAAATCGATTCAATGGTGCAAAGCCTCTCTTGGCGCGATGCTGCTTCTCGCTGCAGCCGCTTCTCCCGCCGCAACCCTCACCGTTGATCCGGGCGCCTCATGGCTCGGCTACATGAACGTCTTCAACCTGCCTTCGGATGGCGGCGCCTTTCAATTCGGCAGCAGCTGGGGCACGAGTGACCTTCGAGCGAGCTTTTCGGGAGACACGCTGACGCTGGCACCCAACACCATCGGTGACCTCGCGGCCTATTGGTATATTGGCGGAGGCGCGCCAGGCGCACCCGGCAACAAGATCATGGAAGCGAACTTTTACCAGGAAACGACAGGTCCCTTGTCGGGGCAGATGGTGACATTTACGGGCACCGTACTCGCAAATTCCCTGACCACCTCGCACACGGCGGTCGCCTTCATCAAGGATTTCGCGCCTGACTATTCTTCGTCAGTCACCACCACGGTGCCCCTCACCCCCGGCATGTTCAGCGTCAGCCTCGCTACGATCAACGATCCCGCGCGGCATGTTCAGTTTGGCTTCCAGATGACGGGCGTGAATGTATGGGCAACGGATGTCGGGCCATTTGGTTCCGTGCAGATTGCACCCATCCCTGAACCGACCGTTTTGTCGCTTGTTGCTGTGGGCCTCACCGGCCTGCTCCTGCGAAAACGTTTTGAAGTCTAGGATCCGATTCATCGAGTCAGCGAGTTCAACCAACCAATCAAACAGAGGGCAATGATGAAAACATACCGAATGTTGATCGCACCTATCATCGCAGCGGCTGCGATGCTTCTGGGTGCTGCGGAAAGCCACGCGCAGGTCACGGTGAAGGTGGATTCCACAAAGACCTGGCAGGGCTTCAATAACGTCGTCGGAACCAACGGGTTTGCATCCTACGCATTCGGAAGCGCGTGGGGACTGGCTGATCTCCGGGCCGAGTTCCTGCCCGCCAACAGCCCTTCCGGCTGGCCGTTCAGCACGGTTGGGATCATGCGGCCCAACGTGAATACCTACGACATCGCAAATGAGTTTTGGAATCTTCCGGATGGAACGGCCAATAAGCTGATCGAAGCAAATTGGTACGTGGACGTTGGAACCCAGTTCGCCGGACAGGCCGTCACCTTCGAAGGCACGGTGATTTCCAATAGCATTCCGATGACCGATTTGGGCGGGTTGCCCACCGTCACGCCGGATGCCGCATGGCACGTTGTTGCGTTCATCAAGGAATTCACCGCCTCGTACGGGTTTATTGGAATCACGACAACGACCAATCTTAGTCCGGGCGCGTTCACTGTCACCCGCAACATCGGCGCTGGCAGCGTGTGTCAGTACGGTTTCTACACGTTCGGACCTAACACCGCCCCGAGCTCGCCCGATGCCTTCACAGGACTGGCGGTGGTTGTCGAAGATTCAGATCCTGCAATCACGACCCAGCCTGTTGGCCAAACTGTGACAACAGGAACCGCGGTTCAGCTGAGTGTTGCTGCAGTGGGAGCGACAACGTTGAGCTATCAGTGGAAACGCGACAACGTCGATCTCTCTGACGTAGGAAACATCTCGGGAGCGAACACCCCAACGCTCACCATCGCAAACGCCCAGGTGACCGATTCCGGTCCCTACAGCGTCACTGTGACTGACACTGCTGGTTCTGTTGATTCGCAAACGGTGCAGGTCAACGTGCTCGACATAGTGATCACATCGAACCCGCAGAGCCAGCGCGTCGAGCAAGGATCGACCGTGCAGTTCAGCGTCGGCGCAACAAGCTCCTCTCCGCTAAATTACCAATGGAAGTCTGTGATCAATGGGGTCACGAATAATGTCGTTAACGGTGCCAACGCATCAGGCGCGACGACATCCACCTTGACGCTCACAAACGTGCAGGTTGCACAATCCGGATTCTACCTCGTTAGCCTCTCAACGGGTTCGGGATCGGCCGATACAGGAGCGAATCTGGTCGTGAAATCGTATGCGGATTTCGCGAACTTCCTCGAGAACCCCGGTTTTGAGAACGATCCCGCAGGCGTGAATGAAAGCCCCTGGGTTCGGTTCGAATCGACCGATCCGAGCTTCGGTTCGCTGCAGGACGCAAATGACATCTACTTCGGTGGCGGAAACGTGAACGTGCATCAAGGCACCTACGTGAGCTTCACGACGTTTAACGCCGAATGGTCAGGCATCTATCAGGATGTGCCGGCTAGCCCGGGCCAGATCTTCGCAGCCGACATGTGGTTCTACAACCCCAGCGGCGATCCCATTCCTTCCGTTGGCGCTGATAGCGAGAGCTTCATCGAGGTGCAGTTCCGCAACGGCGGCACTGTTCTCCAGCAATACATCACCGAGTTCATCACTCCGGAAACTCCCCAGAATGTCTGGTTTAATCTGCAGGCAACGAACGCGGGCGGCTTCGGAACGATGCCCCCCACCTCGAATGCGAAGTATCTTGTCGCACCGCCGGGAACAACCACGGTGCGCTTTCAAGTGACGATGCATGACTTGGGAAACAGCCTGGGGAACGGTTCGCTCTACTACGACAGCGCCCGTCTCATGCTGAAGGTTCCGGCCGCGGTGAATCCCGTCGCGGTGGGGAACACCCTGCAACTGAACTGGAAATCCCAGGGCGCGACCACCTATCAGATCCAATACAAGGATAACCTTGGAGATCCATGGGCTGTGCTGGAAGAAATCGCAGGCACAGGCCAGGTGATTTCCCGTTCCTATCCGACCACTGGATCACAGCGTCTCTATCGGATCGTAACGCTGTAAGAAATAAAACTTCCCCGAAGCCGCCACCCGGCTTCGGGGATTACTGAATTGAGCTATGAGGATTGTGACCCGTTTTGCCCTTTCAATGATCACGCTTAAGTCCCGAAGGCAAACCCGCCGGGGTTTTACCTTGATTGAGTTGCTGGTCGTGATCGCCATCATAGCCATTCTTGCCGCGATGCTGCTCCCGGCGTTAAGCAAGGCGAAGGTCAAGGCACAGGGCATTCAGTGTTTGAACAACCTGCGCCAACTCCAATTGGGTTGGGTCCTTTATTCGAACGATAACAACGAAAAAATTGTTCAGACCGGCGGGACGGCATGGCTTGTTACCAATCCGACCGACGTCGATGCACAGCCGGGTGGGAAAAAGGCGAACTGGGTCTTGGGCGATGTAAACTACACGGATCCGGAATTGATCAGGAAGGGATTGCTGTTCCCTTACATCAACAACATTGATGTCTACAAATGCCCCGCCGATCGCAAACTCTCCAACATCGAAGCGGGCAGGCCGACGCGGCGCAGCATGTCCATGAACGCCTGGATGAATCCAATCAGCACAGAAACGCTGCTGAACGAAAACGTGGGGGTGCTCTTCAGGAAACAAAGCCAGATCCGCCGGCCTTCGGAAGTCTGGGTCACGATCGACGAGAATTCCGCGAGCATCAATGACGGCTGGTTTGTAGTCCGGGTTGGCACGAGTGCCTGGTACGATTACCCCGCGACTTACCACAATCGCGCGAGCGGCATGTCGTATGCCGACGGCCATTCAGAAATGCGCAAGTGGAGGGATAAGGAAGTCGTGAGTCTCAAACCGGAATCCAATGCCAGCCGAACGACGCGCGCCGACGGGAGCGTCGACGACCATCAGTGGCTGCAGCAACGGAGCACCGAGCCGAAGCTGTAGAGGAACGACCCGATGCGTTGCCGACAGACAGAAGGTAATCGGAATCGTTCCGTTTCTCAGCCGGGTTTCACGCTCATCGAGCTATTGGTTGTAATCGCGATCATCGCAATCCTTGCCGCGATGTTGTTGCCCGCGCTCAGCAAGGCCAAGGAAAAGGCGAAGGCCACCACCTGCCTCAGCAACAACAAGCAGATCGCTCTGGGCTTCGCAATGTATGCGTCCGACAACAACGATTTTCTTCCGCCCTTGAACACAGGTGTCTTTCCCGCAGTGACGACGGAATGGTGGTTCGTGATTCTCGATCAGGGCAAATACCTGACGAGCTCGGCTGTTTCGAACAATGTCTGGCGTTGCTCGGCTGTGAAAGACTCAGACATCGATCCCGGCACGGTGGCGTATTTCAGGTCGCCTTGCGAAGGCTACGGACCTCTCGAGGGCAACACTTACACGAGCGGCGTGGTCCGCTACGGCAAGAACATGGATGGATCGCCGCTCGGCAGCCGCAAGTTCACGCAGATTCGCCGGGCCAGCCAGATCTGGCTGATCGGCGACGTGGGCGTCACCAAGAGCGGTGTGCGTTTCGACCAATTACCTGCAGCGGGCTATTGGACCGATGTCGTCACGAAACAGCCCGATCCGGGCCGCGGCTGGACCGTTGCTCCCTACAAGCAGCCTGCTGCGCGCCACAACAAACGCGCGGTGTTCTCGTTTTGCGACGGTCACGTTGAGAGTTGGACCTGGACAAATTTGCGCCAGAACCTTGGCGATGTCTTTGCGGTGAATTCCCTTTAACGGTTTGAACTATGAGCAATTTCCTGATGGCACTTGAAAACCCGGCGTCGTTGCGCCGCTTTCGGCAGGCCGCCACCTTTGCGGCAGGATTCATGGTCTCCATTGCAAGCGTTCTTGCAGGGGACGACAAAGTGGAAGCCCTTCTCGGCCAAATGACGCTTGAGGAGAAAATTGGCCAGATGACTCAGGTCGACTCCGAGGCGCTCAAGGACAAGTCGCACATCGAAAAATATTTTCTCGGCTCAGTGCTCAGCGGTGGCGGCTCGGATCCCGTTGATAACATGCCCCAAGGGTGGCTTAAGCTCGCGAACGACTGCCAGTTTTGGGCGCAAAAAACGCGGCTCAAAATTCCGCTGTTGTACGGCGTCGATGCGGTGCACGGGCATAACAACGTCATCGGAGCCGTGATTTTCCCACACAACATTGGCCTCGGAGCGACAAGGAATCCTGGGCTCGTCGAGCAGGCCGCGCGCGTGACAGCAAGGGAAGTGGCGGGCACCGGCATCAATTGGACCTTCGCTCCGTGCGTTGCCGTTGCCCAGGATCCCCGCTGGGGGCGCACCTATGAGAGCTTCTCGGACTCCTCCGAGCTCGCTGGGGAATTGGGGCTTGCAGCGCTTCGCGGCTTCCAGGGCAACAGCTTTTCTCAACCCGGCTCCGTCCTGGCATGCGTGAAGCACTTCGTTGGAGATGGCGGCACAAGCGAGGGCCGCGATCAGGGCGACATGGTTGTCGATGAAGCCACGCTGCGGCGCGTTCACCTGGCACCGTATCTTCCTTCGATCAAAGCGGGCGCAGCTTCAATCATGGCATCGTTCAGCAGTTGGAACGGAAAGAAGATGCACGAGCACAAGCACCTTCTTACCGACGTGCTTAAGGGGGAACTTGGATTCAAAGGTTTTGTCGTGTCTGACTGGGCAGCCATCGATCAGCTTCCTTACGATTACAAGGGCAGCATTGAAGCTTCGATCAACGCGGGCCTGGATATGGTAATGGTTCCCAACGGACCCGGGCAGGCGAACAACTATGTGGAGTTCATCACAAAGCTAACGGAGCTCGTGAATGAGAAGCGCGTGGCAATGACGCGAATCGATGATGCAGTACGCCGGATCCTCAAGGCTAAAATGGATGCTGGGGTCTTCGCCAACCGGCCAGTGGATCCCGCCCTGACGGCAGCCATTGGATCCGCGGAACATCGCAGTGTAGCGCGCCAGGCTGTTCGGGAATCGTTGGTAGTGTTGAAAAACGATTCCAAAATTTTGCCGCTTGCCAGGAACAACAACCGAATCGCCGTCGTGGGAAAAGCCGCGGATGATCTCGGGGTTCAATGCGGCGGATGGACGATCAGCTGGCAGGGGGATAGCGGAAATATTACGCGCGGCGGCACAACCCTGCTCCAGGCCATTCGTAAAAGCATCGGCGCTGACAGCCGGGTCTCGTACTCTGCCGACGCAAACGATCTTGGGAATCCAAACGTGGTGATTGTTGTCATAGGCGAAAAACCGTACGCGGAAATGAAGGGCGACCGGCAGGAGCTGCAGCTGGCAGCGGAAGACCTGGCGCTGGTGCGCAGGGCGAAGGCCAGTGGCGCGCGCGTGCTCACAGTGCTGTTCTCCGGACGGCCCCTCGTCCTGGGCGAAGCCCTGCAAGCGAGTGACGCGTTTGTGGCAGCATGGCTTCCTGGAACAGAAGGTTTGGGCATCTCCGACGTCCTGTTCGGGGATTTCAAACCAACCGGAAAACTCCCTCGGCCATGGCCGAAAGGACCTGAGGTTACATCCACGGCTTTGAAGTCGGCGACTCATGCGCTGTTCCCCTTCGGTTTTGGTCTGACTTTTGACAAGGAGGTGAAAACTGCCGCCGCGCAGTGATTGGCACAGAGGAAACCCGCGCTGCGACTCGTGGGGCTTCTCCCCACTTGTGATCTTCGGCAGCTCGCCATGAACATGCGCGTTGGTCGATGCGAATCCTTTTTGTTCATGATCGCTTTGGAGCGATGGCGGGAGCTGAAGTCAACCTGCTGGTCACAGCCAGGGAACTGAAGAACCGCGGCCATTCCCTGGCAATACTGCATGGTCCATCGACGGGCCGGGCTGAAGCGGAATGGATCCGCGTGTTCGAGAAATGCTATTCCCTCAGTTCGGGCAACTCTTCCGTGGCTGAAGTCATCCGCGATTTCGAACCCGACGCCGTTTACGTACACAAAATGGCCGACCTCTCGGTTCTTCGTGATCTCGCAGACAGTGCTGTTCCCGTGGCACGAATGGTTCATGACCACGACCTTTATTGCCTTCGCAGTTACAAGTACTCGCCATTCAGCCGCCGCATCTGCACTCGCGCAGCGGGATGGCATTGCGTGTTTCCGTGTGGCGCCGTTCTCGCGCGCGACCGCAGCGGTGGCCTGCCGTTCAAATGGATGAGCTTTACGGCAAAACGGAAGGAACTTCGAATCAATCGCAAGTTTAATCGCATGATCGTCGCGACCGACTACATGAAACAGGAACTACTGCGAAACGGATTCGCGCCTGAGCGCGTGGAAATCCATGCTCCCGTTCCGCCTGCGGCCGATGACGCGCCGCCTTCGAATTTCTCCGATCGTAATTTGCTCATTTTTGCAGGACAGGTCATCCGGGGAAAAGGTGTGGATGTCCTTCTGGAAGCGCTCGTCCAGGTCAGCTCCAAATTCGAATGCGTAATCCTGGGTGAGGGGCATCATCGCGCACACTGCGAGCAATTGAGCCAGCGACTGGGGCTCGGAAGCTGCGTGCGATTCCTTGGGTATGTTCCACCCGCCGCCATGGCAGAGTTCTATGGCGAAGCAACCCTGGCTGTGGTCAGCTCGGTCTGGCCGGAGCCGTTCGGTGCGGTTGGGCTTGAGGCGATGCGCTTCGGGGTTCCCGTTGTAGCGTTTGACGCAGGGGGCATTCGCGAATGGCTGAGCGATGGCGAGAATGGATTTCTCGTTCCATGGATGGATCGGAGGACATTTGCGCAACGCGTCGATCAACTGCTCGCCGACAAGGCGCTCGCGCGACGCCTGGGACAAAATGGCCGGCGAATCGTGCGCGAGCGTTTTGCGTTTGAGGATTATATTGATGGCCTGGAGCAAATGTTTGCGCGCATGGTCCAACGCGAGCAGACTGCGGTCGCTTCATGAAAATCGCTCCCCTCCTTGTCGCCATCACTGGAGGCAGCGGCTCGGGCAAGACATGGCTCGCCGAACGCCTCGAAACCGCGCTTGCCCCGCACGCCCAAAGAATCTCGCTCGACGATTTTTATCACGACCGCTCCCACCTTACGGAAGCGAGGCGGGGAAAGATCAACTTCGATCACCCGCGCGCCATTGACTGGGCCGCGTTGGAGGCGGTTCTCACGAACCTCATGGCGAATTGCCCAGCCGCGCTGCCTTGTTACGACTTCAAGACCCATTGCCGCGAACAGCGCACCCGGACCGTGGAAGCTGCGCGTGTTGTGCTCGTCGACGGGCTGTGGCTGTTGAGGCCAGTCGCGTTGCGACGGATGTTCGACCTGAAGGTCTTCATCGAGTGTCCAATACAAACGCGCCTGCGGCGGCGAATTGAACGAGACATTGTCTCACGCGGACGAACACGCAGTTCCGTTGAAGAACAATTCCGAACGAGCGTGGAGCCGATGCATCAGAAATTCGTTGCGCCGCAGCGACGATGGGCTGACGTCGTTCTGCCTCATGATTTCTCCGGGCGCGACGTCACGGAGCTGGCGGATCGTCTGCAGCGGATTCTCAAGCTGTGACTCCGCCCGATGACGTTAGGCCATTTCATGACAACCGCGGGCGGGGTTTTGCGCTGCTGATGTTCATACCGCTGCTGAGGCAAATCTGGCGCGCGGGAGGCGGTGATCCGGATCGCCGGCGCCGCGTGGGGACAAATCCCGCTACCAGACTTCCACCGGGCCGCGAGGCACAGGAATTTGCTGGCGCTGCGTAGCGGCAGGCGCGTCCTCGATGTACGACGCCGCCATCGGCCCGGGGCGGAACTTCGGCTTCAGTTCTCCCGTTTCATCAAGGAATTGCTGACGCCACGAACGGTAATGTTCCAGGATTTCGTGGAAGTGCTGCCGGGATGAAAGCAGCACGACCTTCTTGTTGAACTCGCTGGCGGGGCCGAATCGCTTTGCATACCAGGGCGCCACCTTGCGAAACATCCGGCAGCCCAAATCCTCGCCAAAGATTTCGATCATCAGATCCAGGTGACGGATGATCACGCGAATCCGCTCGTCAAACGATGGCTCAGGCAGAAGTTCACGGTGCGCGAGGTAATGTTTCGTCCGCCGGAAAATCCACGGATCATAAAACGCCCCGCGTCCAATGCTCACGCCCGCGCATCCCGTGACATCAATCATGCGTTGCGCGGCTTCAGGTGTGGTGACGTCGCCGTTTCCAATGACAGGAATCCTCTTGAGCGCCTGCACGACGGCCCGGATTCCAGCAAGATTCACAGAGCCTCCAAATCCCTGCTCGCGTGTTCGTCCATGGACGAACACGGCGGCGACGCCGACATCCTCCAAGGCACGGGCGAGGTCGGGGGCAGTAATGTTGGCGTCATCCCAACCGAGCCGCATTTTTGCGGTGATCGGAATCTTCACGGCATTGACCATGCCCCGCACGAGCGCGGCGGTTTTGTCGAGCTCTGTCATCATTGCGGAACCACCGCCCACCTTGACGACTTTTTTCACGGGGCAACCCATGTTGATGTCGATCGAAGCCACCCCGCGTTCAGCAATCATTGCCGCAGCGTCACGCATCTCTTCAGGCACCGAGCCGAAGAGCTGCACAGCCATCGGAGAATCGGCGGGGCGCGTTTCGATCAACTTGAACGCCTTGTCGCGGCCTTCAAGCAGCGAGCGGGCATTCACGAGGTCGGTCGTGACGAGGCCCACTCCCCCGATCTCGCGCACGACGAGGCGGAACGGGAGATTGGTGTATCCCGCCAGCGGCGAGAGAAAGAGGTTCGATTCCAATGTCAGCGAGCCAAAACGCACGGAGTAGGTGTAGCACAAATGGACGAGGCCGGCCAATCGACGAATTAACATTCAAAAGCGACGCACGTTCTCGCTTGCCGACGACGGGCCGGCAGGATAATTCAAGCCCATGGAAACCAGGGATGCATGGGTGGGGTTGAACATGATCGATCACGTCGGGCCGGTTCGGGTTCGACAACTTCTGCAGGTCTTCGAAAACCCGGTAAACATTCTTCAGGCAACCAAGGCGCAGTTGCTGCATGTCCACGGAATCGGGGAAGACACCGCGGATGCCATTTCGAATTGGAAGATCACGATTGATTTGGAGGCTGAGCTCCAACGCATAAATGATTATGGATGCCACGTGGTGACACAGGAGGACGCGGAATACCCTGAATTGCTGCGTCAAATTTATGATCCGCCACTGGTCCTCTACGTGAAGGGGAATCTCCTCGCGAAGGACAAAAACGGCGTCGCACTGGTCGGTTCGCGGATGACGACGCATTACGGGCTCGAAGTCGCACGGAAGCTGGCATACCAGCTCGCCTACATCGGAGTCACGGCCGTGAGCGGCGGAGCGCGTGGCATCGACACCGCGGCTCATCAAGGTGCCATGGCGGCGAAAGGCCGGACGGTCGCGGTGCTCGGCACAGGCATCAATATTGTGTTCCCTCCCGAGAACGGGGAACTGTTCGAACGCATCGCGGCCAGCGGCGCGGTCATCACGCAATACCCGTTCAACCGCAAGGCTGACAAACAATCCTTCGCCATCCGAAACCGCATTGTCGCCGGCATGACGATGGGCACCGTTGTGGTGGAAGCGAACCTCTCGAGTGGTGCGCTGATCACTTCGAACTTCGCAACAGAGTACGGCCGGCAGGTCTTCGCCGTTCCCGGCCGCATCGACTCACCGCGGAGCAAAGGCTGCCATGAACTGATCAAGAAGGGCGCGAAGTTGTGCGAAGGGGCGGAGGACATCTTGAGCGAATTTGAATACCTGTTTCCAACAAGCAACAAGCCACCCGCCCCAAACGAAACCGGCCTCCTGCCCGCGCTGGAGCTTTCCGACCACGAACAGAAAGTCTTCGGCACGCTGGACCGCGAGCAAATCACCATCGACGAAGTCATCCGCAAGAGCGGCCTGCCGAGTTCGACCGTGTCCGTGGCTCTGCTGAGTTTGGAAATGAAGCGCCTGGTAAAGCAACTGCCAGGGAAGTTGTTCGTAAAGAATCAGTAAGTGCGAACGGAGCGCCGACTTGGAGTCGGCTTACGATGAGCGAAACCAAACGCGCGGCAATTGCGAGGCATGTCAGAATCCAAAGAAGAGAACGACGCCTGCTCGAACTTTGCCAGGTCGACTGAAAGGGAACGCGCTAAGCCGACTGGAAGTCGGCGCTCCGGTGGCGATAGCCGGCCACCTTACAATCGTGGTTTGCAACAGTTGGTGGAAGGCAAACAAAAGTGGGCCCAACGGCTGGACGCTCAGGCAAAGGCGGACAGTTTCATCGGCTGGCATCAACGCGGATACCTGCCTCACCGCGACAGCCCTGGATTGATTCAGTTTGTGACCTTCCGATTGTGCGACAGCTTTCCTGCTGCACGTCGTGGCGAATGGGAGGCGCTTTTGCGAATCGAGAACAACCGCGAGCGGCGCAAGCAGCTGGAGCAGTATCTCGACCCCGGGGGCATGGGCCCTGCTGGCTAGGCCACGAGCGCATTGCCAGGATTGCGGAATGCGCGCTGCAACACTTTCATGGTGAACGCTACGACCTGCTGGCATGGTTCATAATGCCAAATCACAGCCATGTTCTGATGCAGACGCGCGATGTTCCCATGTCGAGAGTGCTCCAAAGTTGGAAGCGCTTCATTGCAAGGGAGGCGAATACAATCTTGCACCGCGAAGGCCGCTTTTGGGAGCGAGAGTATTGGGACACCTACATGCGCAATGAATTCCAAGCGGTTAAGGCACGAAACTATATCGAGCAGAATCCTGTCCAAGCCGGCTTGATGAAAGAAGCAAAGGCATGGACATGGAGCAGCGCGCGTTTTCGCGGGATTGATGGGCAGTTGACGTTTGAACCAGCAGGGTAAGCCAGCCGCAAGCCTGCGCTTTAGATGGAGCCGTTGGAGGGCTTACAGATGCAGGGTGAAGCAGCTGCCTGGAAAGATGTTTCTGAGAAATCAGTAACGGCGAGCCGGAGCGCCGACTTGGAGTCGGCTTACGATGAGCGAAACCAAACGCGCCGCAATTGAGAGGCATGTCAGAATCCAGAGAAGAGAACGACGCCTGCTCGAACTTTGCCAGGTCGATTGAAAGGGAACGCGTTATGCCGACTGGAAGTCGGCGCTAGTGCGCTTGGGATACAACGCACATCGCAGGGTGAGAGTCCCTGTCTGGCGGCGCTTCCCGCCAGAGACTGAAGGTAACTGCGGTTCAGAAATGAACCGTGGAGAGCAACTGGAAGTAAACGGATAGTCCGTAGAG